>JBEKXG010000129.1:0-9492 GCA_049512295.1 Syntrophobacteraceae bacterium | reverse complement strand
ATCAAGTCCGAGCCCGCTCCCTTTTCCTACTTCCTTGGTGGTAAAATAGGGGTCGAAAATGCGCTCCAAAGTTGCTCTATCCATCCCGATGCCCGTATCGGAAACGCTCAATTTCAGGTAAGGTCCGGGCTTAAGATCAATGATCGACTGAGCGGCTAAATCACTCTCACTCAAATAGACACGCGACAACCTGACATCCAGAATGCCCTTGTCATCCATCGCATGCGCGGCATTAGTGCAAAAATTCATCAATACTTGATGTATTTGAGTTGGATCGGCATTGGCCACACCCCCTTCGATATGATGCCTGATGTGGATTGAACTCGGCAGCGAAGCCCTCAACAGCTTCAGGGCTTCTTTGACTATGGAGCTGATCTCCACCGGTACCTGCTGTTGCTCTTTACCAAGTCGACCGAATGCCAGGATCTGTTTCACCAGATCTCTGGCACGGAGCGCAGCACTTAAAATTTGTTGCAGTCCATACCTTATCGGGCTGAACTGCGGGATGTCGCGAAGAGCCATCTCCGCATATCCCATCATAGGGGTCAGGAGGTTATTAAAATCATGTGCTATACCTCCAGCAAGAGTCCCTATGGCCTCGAGTTTCTGAGCCTGGCTAAGCTGGACTTCGAGCTTTTCCTTCTCTGCCTCTGCCCGTTTGCGATCGGTGACGTCCCAAATGACACCATGAATCATCGCAGGCCGTCCCTGATCATCGCGGACCAATCTGCCTCGGGCGGTAAGGCAATGGACGCTTCCGTCAGGCCAGACGGTGCGGTATTCCGGTTCATATGGCGCATCCTGTTCGAGGGTCCTGGCCAGTGCCACCCTGACGATCTCCAGGTCATCGGGATGCAGCGCACCGAAGAACTCCTCATTTCTCCCTGTGAACGTAGCCGCGTTTATCCCTAGAAGATGGCTGGTCTGCTCGTCAAAATAACGTCTGTTCTCGATGACATCAAAGGTCCAGACACCCATGTGGGATGACTTCAGCGCCAGGTCGAGGCGAGCCTGCTTTTCATAGAGAGCCTCTTCCGCCTCCTTGCGCTCGAGTTCGCCGGCAGCGCGAACTCCCACCAGTTGCAGCACAAATTCCACCAGATGGGGGTTCGTCAGAGGTTGTCGTCCAATGACCGCAATGAGTCCAATCGGTTGCCCTTTGGAACCCCGAAGGATGGTTCCGGCATAACTCTCGGCATTCATCTCCTGCAGCGCCAAATCCCCGGGGAACAAATGGCGTACGCGCGTTGGAAAGCAACATATCTTCTTTTCCACCAACTCGCCGCAGGGGGTATTTTTCAGGGTATAGGTCACGTTATCCTCAAACTTGCCATCGAAGTAGACGGCCAAGGTCCGAGCGGACAGGCTGCCCTCCTCCAGCCGGTTGATGCGGACATAATCCATGCCAAGGCCCTGGGCCAGGTATCGCGCCAGCGATGCAAAAAAGTCCTCGCCGGAGGCTGTCCAGCCACTCTGCGCCAGGAACCGTTGGGTGTCCTCAATCATCTTGCGCTCGGTGATATCCTCTATAAAACCGTCAAGATACAAATTCTTTCCCTTATTATCACGCACCGTCCACAGATGAAGGTTAGCTGTGAAGATGCTCCCGTCCTTACGTCTGTATAGATTCTCTACGCAGACAGGCTCCCCTGTTTCCAAAATGACGCGTACGATTTCATTTCGGCGGGGAGGATCAGCGTAGAGGTCAACGGCCACATCATTCACAAGGCTCTTCATCTCCTCGGGCGAATCAAACCCAAACATGCGGGCATACGCCGCATTCACATCGACGATCTTTCCCTCGGGGGTAGACCGGAAAATGCCCAGCACGGCGTCTTCGAATAGTCTTCTATGCCTTTCCTCGGACACGCGAAGTGTTTCTTCCGCCTGTCGGCGCTGACGTTCCCTTGCCAGGTTGTCGAGGGCAAACCCTATATCCACTGCAACCTTTTCCAGCAGTATCACATCTTCCTCGCCAAAGAAGCCAGGCTCGTCGGAGTAGATTGTCAGCGCTCCCCACACGCGCCCTGCCGATTCGATGGGGAACGCTGCGGCTGCGGCGATGCCGAAAGGAGCCGCCCGCTCTTGCCACGGCAGGGTGTTCGGATCATGCAAAAGGTCGTTATACACAACGGCATTCCGTTCTCGAATGCAGGTGCCGGTCGGGCCGTGCCCCTCGGGACGATCATCGGCATAGACCGTGATGCCGGTGGCGTATTCGACTGCTTCGCCCCATGACGCCGCGGGCAAAACGGCATTTGTGGCCGGGTCCAGATAACCGATCCAGCACAGGAGGAAATCACCATCTTCCACAATAATCCGGCACGCCTCCTTGAGAAATGCATCGGGGGATACTGCACGCACTACCGCCTGGCTCACATGGCTGAGCACGCAGTACAGCCGGTTCAGGAGTTCGATCTCCCGCTCCTGTTGCACCCGCTCGGTGATGTCTAGAATAGACCCTTCCAGAATCCCCCCTTCAGCGTAAAGATTCGATGACGTAATACAATCACGCACCTCGCCCTTTTTGTTGAGCATTTTATACTCGAAATCTACGACACGCCCATTGGCTGTGAGCCTGCGGACCATCTCCTCGCGTTGCCGGGGATCGACCCAGTACGCTGCTGAAGGTTTACGGATCACCTCCTCACGTGTCTGCCCGACGAGATCGAGGAATTTTTCGTTCGCATTCAATATTTCAGATCCATCCAACCTTGACCTGAACATGGCCACCTCAGTATTGTTGAAGAGGTTGCGGAATATTTCCTCACTCTCACGCAGTGCCTTCTCCGCCTGCTTGCGCTCGGTGATTTCTTGATTCAGTTGGTCATTAGAAGCCCTGAGAGCGGCGAGTGTCTCCTTGATCTCGCTCAAATCTCTTGCGATGCAAACACTCCCGAGAGTCTTGTTTTGGCTGTCTTGCAGCAAGGCAATGGAAATTTCAAACGGGACAATGCTGCCATCCTTTTTCTTCAGTCTCATTTCCCATTTCTTAACCGAGCCTTCCCGGCGCAGGCTCGTAAGCATTTTTTCGCGCTCATCTTTATCCGCGTACAGATCGAACCAAGACTTCCCCTTCATGTCTTCAAAGGTATAGCCGAAGAGATCCTGCGCCATTTTGTTCCACCTGATAAACCTTCCACAACTATCCACAATGCCGATGGCATCGGGCGAATTGTCAAGGATATTCTCGAGGAGGGAATTCGTTTGCCGGATCTCCTCTTCGGCCCGTTTGCGCTCGGTGATATCGGTCACCATTGCAAACGAGCCGACCTTGTTCCCCGACCCGTCAAAAAGCGGCGTCACATTGAACTGGCAGAAGGCGTGCGAACCGTCCGGGCGAGAGAGGGCGATCTCATACGCGCCTGCTTCTCCCTGTGCCCTCAATCTGAGCTGCTCCTCGAAGATGGCCCTGTTTTCATTATCTACAAAATCAAAGATACTCCTCCCGAGGACCTCTTCCCTATTTCTGCCCAGAATGGCGCATATTCTCGGGTTGGCATCCATGGTTAAGGCGTCGTTGTCTATTAGCCAGAATCCTTCATCGGCTGTCTGTAAAATAGTTCTGAGGCGAAGTTCGCTTTCGCGCAGCGCATCCTCGGCCCGCTTGCGCTCGAGGATCTCCCATGTCACGTCGGCCAGGTAGGCGATGGTTTCGGCGTCCTTTTCCGTGTAGTCCAACGGCTTGTTGCCAACACCCAGGATCGCTACGACCTTGCCTTCCCTCATCACGGGGGTCACCAGTACGCGAACGACCTCGGCATGGCCTTCCGGCATCCCTTTCTTGTGTTCCAGGCAAGGGTAATCGTTATGTATTACCGGCTTTCTCTCCCGTACGCAGTCCGCCCAGACGCCGGCCTGATCGATGCTGTGATGCAGGCTCTCGCCCTCGGCCCGGCAGAACTCCTTCAATGTGCGAGTGGACCATTGCTGCATGGAAAGGGTTTTTTGATCGTTTTCCACAAAGTGGTAAAACCCGATGGGGCTGTCAACGAATGCGCCGATTTCATCCAGGGCTTTGCTCAAGAACTCGTCCAATGTGTGAACGGCGGCGTACTCGATGAGGTCCAGCCGGGCCCGGGTAAATGTATTCATGTGCAACCCCTCATATTTGATGCCATTCTCACTGCTTCTACTATTTTGACGACCAACGAATCAACGTTTTTCGTAGCAAAGCCGGCGATAATTATCCGAATCGTTTCACATAATCGCAAAGCGAATCGATAAGACCGTAATATATATTCGAGGCCAGCATGACCTGCTCGAATGAGACGGATTCATGCGGCGCATGGGCCTGCTCGAGGCTTCCCGGACCGAGGATTATCGGCTTTATTCCGGCGGCCCGGAGCAGGTTCGCGTCCGAATGGCTAGGGAAGGCCTGTGGCGTCCATGGCAAGCGGAGTTCCAGATAAACCCGCTTCAACTTCTCGGCCAGCTCCCCTTTGTGGGGCAGCTCATATCCCGCGTGAACGTTCGTGAATGAAAACGATCCGCTGAAGCCTGCGTCCTCCTGCCCCTGCTCTATTATGATCTCTTCGAGTTCCATCATTATCCGGCCGAGCGGCGCCGTTGGCGGAAGGTGAACGTCAAGCCAGACGTCGCACCTCTCCGGGACGGCAAAACCCGAACGCGTACTGGACAGGTCCCTGATGTTATAGACAAGTTCGGGCCGGTCCCGGGTAAAATATCCCGATATCCGGAGCAGCAGCCGCAGCATCGCTTCCACGGCGTTTTGGCCGGCGGCGGCCAAAGATGCGTGCATCCTTTTTCCGGTCGTACTTATCGCGATTTCAAGATATCCATAATGGCTGAAGCAGGGGTGCAAATCCGTTGGTTCGGCTATGAGCGCCCAGGGGAAATGGTATTCCCTCACGAGCATCCGGGTCCCGTCCCCATCCTCCTCTTCCCCGCAGACCAGCGCCAGGGCCGCGGGCGGGCGGCGGCCTCGCTTCCAATAAGCGATATATGCCTCAATGATCGCCGCGCAGCCGCCTTTCATGTCGGCGGCCCCAAGTCCCACGATCAGGTTGCCTTCTTCGCGGCAGCCGAACAGCTCCAGGTCATGGGCCGCAACCGTATCGACGTGTCCCACCAGAACGGCCTCGATCTCGCTCTCAGGCGGTATGACCAGCAGGTTTGCGCGGCCCCCGCCGATTTTCTGCATCTTTACCGGCAACCCGGCGCCTTTGAGATAGTCAAAAAGAAAACCGACTATCTCGTGTTCCTTGCCCGTGGGACTGTAAATATTTATAAGATTTCGCAGAAGAGTTCGAAGGCTTTCGGAGTTTTGGCCGGCGGGAAGCATGTCGCAGCAAGGTGCCTCTTGAGGGGAGAGGGTGAGTTCTATTCGAAACGCAACTATGTATCAGTCCGCGTTGCCGTTCTTGCGCCGGCCGTTTCGTTTCTGCCTGTGCGAATCCAGGTTGAGGGCAAGGTAGATGTGTTCCTGAGGATGCCCGAAACCCATTTTACGGAAAAAATGCAGGGCGGCTAAATTGTCCGCTTCGGAATCGACCAGCAGCATCCGCGCGCCCTCGGCTACCATAAGGTCACGGAAACGTTTGAAGAGCTTGGATCCCACTCCCGTCTCGTGGAAAGCCGGATCCACCCCGAGCCATACGAGGTATCCATATTTCCAGGCTGAATGGCTCTTGGTTACGGTTGTGCCGAGCAAAAAACCGATTATCGTCTCCGCCTCGTCGCAGGTTTGCGCGACGAGGCAAAACTCCGAATCATTTTGGAAAAAGTTGATTACTTCGTATTCATCCCATGTGCGGAAAAGATTCGGGACCTCACTGGCTGTGAAGAGTCTTTCGCCAAGGTGAAAAACAGGTGCGACATCGTCAATTTCCATTTGGCGGACCGCTACGACGCTCGCCTTTTTCTTCTCATGGTCGCTGTTGGCTGATTCTTCCATAAAATCCTTACTTCTTGGGACATTTTCCGGGGCGGGCCTCCCGCGCCGCCCTTGCCGATGCAAACAGGGCCTTGCCCTGTGCTGAGCGGGAAACTCGCGTGGACCTGATCTGTTCTTTTCTTTTCAGGTCCCCATATTTTCCGAACCGTCCGCTCCTGGCCATCTGCGCTCCGAAAAATCTCTCTGAGTCTTTTTAAGTTTAACGGTAGCTAAGCACGTAAAGTTGAATTATACACCTTTTGAAATCGCAGTTGAATCCTCTTCAGGACCGAGTGCCGAGAGCCTGCCCCGGAAGTGCCTAATCCGGGGACTGAGGACTGAGTTTAGGATTTTCAAGAGGAGCATTTATCCTGGACCCGGGAATTGCGGGATTCGCGGGAGCTTTCCTGTGGGACCTGCTCAATATCATAATAATAAATCTGATCCTGTCGGGAGATAACGCGGTCCTGATCGCCATGGCTGTCAGAACGCTGCCGCCGCGCCTGAGGGGGAAAGGTTTCTTTTTTGGGGCCGCAACGGCGGTGGCGCTGCGAATCGTTCTTACCTTCATTATCTCGGAGGTCCTTGGAATCCCCTGTGTCAGGCTGGCCGGTGGGACCGCCCTGCTATGGGTCGCAGTCAAGCTCTTCGTGCAGGGATTTCCCCGCGGTGAACAAAAGGAGGCGGCAACCCTTTTCCAGGCGATAAAGATCATGCTGATCGCCGATCTGACCATGTCGCTCGACAACGTGATCGCAGTGGCCGGCGTGTCTCAGGGGAATCTGTCTCTGCTGATCTTCGGGCTGGGTCTGTCCATCCCTTTCGTAATCTTTACCAGCGGTCTGCTGTCAATGCTCATGGACCGCTACCCCGTCATAGTCTATATCGGGGCCGCTACAGTTGGACGGGTGGGGGCCGAGATGATGATCACCGACCCGGTCCTGACCGGCTATATCAGTCTTCCCGTTGCCGCTCGCTACGGATTCGAGGTTTTTTGCGCGGCGGGAGTCATTATCATTGGCAGGCTCGCTCTAAAGCGCATGATCGACGCTGAAAAAAGGGCCGAAAGCAAAACGCAATCCCGGGGAAAAGTCGAGGAATAACATGGCGGTTCTAACCATTTCCAGAGATCTGGGCAGCGGGGGCCGTGAGGTGGGGCTGAAGGTCTCGAGCAGCCTGGGATACAGATTCCTCGACCACGAGGGCATCCTTGCCAGGTTAAAGGCCGCAGGCCACAAATGGGAAAAATGGACGGAAGGCTTCGATGAACACACCCCGAGAATTTGGGAAAAATATGACTGGTCCTACCACGGCTACGTGGCTATGGCCCAGAGTACGATCATGAACGAGGCCGCCTCCGACAGGGTGGTCATCATGGGGCGGGGGGGCACTTATCTGCTCAAGGGGGTCCCTTTTGCGCTGCGTGTTCGCGTTGTGGCGCTTCTTGAACAAAGACTCGCAAGGGTTTCCGAACGAGAGGGAATCGACGAGGAATCGGCCCGCTGGCTTATCGCAAAAACAGATCGCGAAAGGGCCGGTTTCCTGCTGACTGTTTATGGCCGGGACGGCAAAGACCCGGCCGGTTATGATCTCGTCTTCGATTCCTCAACCATGTCAATTGACGAGATCTGCTCCGTCATCGCCGGGGTTCTTTGTGAAAAAGACCGCCTTAAAGATGAAAAATCCATGCGCGCGCTCAAACTAAGAGCGCTGGCCGCCGAGATTAAAGCACGCCTTTTCACCACGCTGCCGTTTTTCATGTCAACCCTGGAGGTCGAGTTCGACGGCGAGGCCATTTGCGTGCGCGGGGTCGTAAGGCTGCCGCGCGAACGTGAGCTGATAATGAATGAATCGAGGAAAATGGCAGGTGAGGCGCCTTTAAGGTTCGAGCTGAAATACAGGCAGTAAATGCTCAGAGGCGCGGGGCCATGCCCGCGGTGAATTTTGCGTAATAGGGAATTGCCTCATGGGAATAAAAGCGCCGGCGAACGCCCACCTACGGTTTGATCTCATTCGCCCTGTGCTGCATATAGGCTTCCCGCATCGAAACATAGGGATCCAGGGCCGATTGCTTGAATTCCTCATATTTGCCAAGCTTGAGGGACGTGCTGTTCAGAATCTTTCCGGCTTTAACAGTAGGATCCACCCACCAGGCAGTTGGAATCCAGAACATGGGGTCCATGAGGGTGTGGTCGGCAGCATATCCGAAAATGTCGCGCGTATCAGACGGTCCTAGAACCGGAAGCATCAGGAAAGGACCCGATCCCGCCCCCCAGTATGCCAGGGTCTGTCCAAAATCTTCTTCATGGGGGCTGCTCAAGCCAAAACGACTTTGGGCAACGTCGAACATGCCACCGAGTCCCACAGTTGAATTTATTAGGAAGCGCATAAATTCGATGTTTGCCTCGTTGTCCTTACGCTGCAAGGTGCAATTTACAAACCGCGCCGGACATTCAAAGTTTTTGACTGCGTTGCGGACCGCGATCCTGAATCCCTTGGGGACACTGGCTGAGTAAACTGTTGCGGCCGGTTTAAGCACCCAGAAATATAACCTGTCATTGGCTTGGAATACCGACCTGTTGAGGGGCTCCAAAGGATCACTTACTGTCGTCCCGTGCGCTTCTCCACTTTCAACAACCTCTTCACCACTTCCGGCAAACGCCGGGAGAACTCCAAATACCCCGATAAGAGCGTGACAACAGAAGAAAGTGAAAAGCAAGAAAAAGAAGATCCCCCGATACTTACAATTACTCATTCTAGCTTACCTCCTCTCAATTATAGGAAATAACCTACAATGAAAAGTCAGAAATGTACAACGAATAAAGAATTGGCGCGGCTTGATCGCAACTCCCGCACAGCACGGGTTTGCGCCCTGCTCATAACCCCTGGGACTGGACAAAATGCCAAAGACCGAAAAGCAGGAGCCGGTTAGAATTCGATTCCCTTCCGGGCCTCCTCCCCCCGGTCGCGGTAAGGATGTTTTACGGCCTTCATCTCGGTTACCAGGTCCGCAATTGCAATGAGTTCATCGGGGGCGTCTCTTCCGGTGACTACGATGTGGGGGCCGGACGGTCTGTTCTTGAGGGCGTCCATCACCGCCTCCACGGTCAGAAGCCCGTAAGACAGGACCACGTTCAGCTCATCCAAAACGATCATATCGTAGTATCCCCGCTTGATTTCGGAGACGGCCTCGTCCCAGCCTGCTTCGGCCATGCGCCGGTCTTCCTCGAGACTCTCCTTTGTCCAGGTGAAGCCGCTTCCGAGGGGCTTGATTTCAATCTCTTCCATTCTTCCCAATAACTGACGCTCTCCACACTCCCATCCACCCTTCATGAACTGCAGGATGAGCACCCTCATGCCGTGCCCCGCCGCGCGCATGGCCATACCGAGGGCAGCCGTGGTCTTTCCTTTTCCATGTCCCATAAAAACAATTAGAAGGCCCTTTTCGGTATTCACTCTTTTCTCCTCCTAAGTATAGACTTACTAAGTAAAAGCATAAAAAAACATAAATAGTACAAAATAAGGGCCGTCCCATGTATCAACTCGCCTTGCCGAACCTCGGCCTCACCGAAGGCGAGGAAGAATTCTGAAGGGGC
>JBEKXG010000128.1:0-9546 GCA_049512295.1 Syntrophobacteraceae bacterium | reverse complement strand
TTTTGAACTTGCGCCGTCGAGAAACTCGACGTTCCTGTTTTTGAGGCCGTGTTCTCTCAACTGGCGGGGAACGAGGTATTGTCTTGCGATGGCTCGCTTTTCTTTTTCAGTATAGCCGGGGAAGGGGATCACTTCGAGCCTGTCCAGGAGCGGGGCGGGAAGCCTTTCGACCACGTTGGCCGTCGCGATGAACATGACGCTGGACAGATCGAAGGGGACATCCAGGTAGTGATCTTGAAACCGGCCGTTTTGCTCGGGATCCAGGATTTCCAGCAGGACCGAAGCGGGATCGCCCCGGAAGTCCTGGCCGATCTTGTCTATCTCGTCCAGCATGAAAACCGGGTTCCTGACCCCGATGCGCCGAATCTCAGTCATGATTCTGCCCGGCATCGATCCGACATAAGTTCTCCGGTGTCCCCTCAGCTCGGCTTCATCACGCAAACCGGCAAGAGAAATCCTGACGAATTTCCTTCCCAGCGCCTCGGCAATAGACTTGCCGATGGAAGTCTTTCCGGTTCCGGGCGGGCCCGAAAAACACAGGATCGGGCTTCTCGTCAACTGGAGATATCGTTTCTTTTCGCGAATCTGCCGCACAGTGGAGCGGAGTTCCTCCAGGTCGATGGGTTTGGGCAGATAGTGGGCGGCTCCTTTCTTGAGAGCGTCAACCGCCGAACTCACCGTGGCGTAGCCGGTGATCATCACGATCTTGGTGTTCGGGGCGATCTGTTGCGCAGATTCAAGGAGCTGAATGCCGTCCATCTTCTCCATCTTGAGATCGGTAAGGATCAGGTCGAACTCTTTGTGCCTCAGTTTGTTCAGAGCGTCCTGGCCGTTCACCGCAGTGCTCACCTGATAGCCTTCCTTGCGCAGGACATATTCCAGATTCGTTCTGGCTATCTCTTCGTCATCGACCACCAGGATATTGAAGTCGTCCAGGTTGCACAGGGTTTTGACCGCCAGGTATTCCAGGATTCTCTCTTTTACGTTTTTTAGTCCGTAATGCTGAAGCTCGAGGATTTCTTCCGCGCGCGCCATATCCAGGCTGTCGTCGGTAAAGTTCTGCCAGGGAAGCGAGAGGAGGAACTCGAGATAACTCACCCCGATTGAGTATTCAGGTATCCCGGGGTCCATTCTTTCGAGCCGCTCCAGCTCCTTGGAGGCCATCTCCGAAACTGCCTTCGTGATTCTTGCGCCCTCTATGGCTCCGCGAAGATCGGCCAACTCGGCCGATGGTTCTTCAGGGGATTTTTCTTCGATCTTTTCAATCTTTTTAAAGAAACCCATACCTGCCTTTCGATCCCTGTTGCAATTCGCAACGTCCTTAAGCCCCGCGTTGCAGAATCGAACATCGCCGCTTTTCCGCTACAGGCAACAACCGGGCTGGATGCTATTGCGTTTTGCAACGGTTGAGGTCCTTTGCCCCCGGTTTGCCAGGGAGTAGCCCAAGCCTTATTCGCCAATGATTTCATTAGCTTTGTACCAGATGGCACGACTCTTGACTATAGTAGATTGAAAAATTCATGCTCAGGTGAGAAGGCCATGTCAGATTTAATCGGAGCAAATCATAAGAACGAAGTCCGCAACGGCCGCAAAATCCTTGTCGTGGCCAATAACGGGCTTTTCCCGGAGAACCTGATCAATCATTGCGTACAGCTTGCCGGGCGGCTCGGATACGATCTGGCGGCTCTCAGCGTCGATGCAGAGTGTGAAGGCAGGTCATTTGAAAACAGGTCTGCCGGATCGGCAAGGAAATTATGCGAGAGCGCTTCTCGCAACGGGATCCGTTGCAGTTCCATGATCAGGAGCGGGGACATTGAATTTGTGGTTGAGGACGTAATTCACGAGATAAAGAGGGTGGAGATCGTCGTAATAGATTCGAAGACAAGCAGCGAGAGTATCCGAAATATATCGGTTCCGGTAGTGAGTGTTTTATCCGCTTTCAATGACAAAGGAGGAAGTGCAATGCCTGCTAAGAGCGAATCCTCGAAAGCTAAGGCGATTGGCAAAACGGCTGGATACGGTGTTCTGAGCGCCGCCTTTTGTGCGGCTGTCTTTACACACTCGGACGCTGTCACGCAGATCTTTTCAAGAGGCGGCTGGTACGCGGCGCTTCCCATTGCCACAGTGCTGGTATTTTCGTTTGTGCACGGCTCATTTGCCCACAATCTGTGGTCTCTTCTCGGCATCGAAGCCTTCAAACGAGATCAGGTCCGCCAGACGGAACACAAAGTCATCCAGAAAAGAAAACAGCAGCGCAAAAGACCTCGCGCCTATGCTTACGTCAATCCGTTTCACAGGATAGACTTATAGGCGTCCTTCGAGGCCGGGTCAGCTTGAGTTAAGTGCCTTGCTCTGCGGGATTCATAGGGGCGAGTTCCAGTCCCGCCCACCCGAAAGCGGACAATTGCCCAATCAGGTGAAAAACTTCCAGGTTCAAATAATAAGGATTCGAAATGCACGGTATAGCGAATGAAGCTGTAAAGTTCATAGATCTCAATGTGATGTCGATTATTTTCCTTTTTGTAGTCGGTTTCATCGGCGGTCTCGTTAGCGGATTCATCGGATCGGGCGGCGCTTTCGTTTTAACCCCCGGCATGATGAGTCTGGGAGTGCCAGGGACCGTGGCGGTCGCCAGCAATATGTGCCACAAATTCCCCAAGGCGCTTGTCGGGGCATACAAACGTTTCAAATACGGCCAGGTGGATTTGAAGCTGGGCCTCGTTTTGGCGGCAACGGCCGGTGCAGGTGTGCAGGTCGGCATACAAATCCAGCGCTTCGTCCTCGAAAAATGGGGACCGGCAGGCTCCGACCTCTATGTGAGCATCTCTTTTGTGGCGGTGCTTGTCATTGTCGGCGCATATGTTTTCCGCGACGCCATGAAGATATCGAAATCCGGTGGAACCGAGAGAGTTGCCCTGTTTGCCAAGAAGCTCCAGAGCATCAACCTTTGGCCGATGATCACCTTTAAGACTGCAAATGTGCGTATCTCCTTCTGGTTTACGCTTCCGGTCGGTTTTGCCACCGGTATGCTCGCAGCGACGATTGCCGTCGGCGGGTTCATTGGAGTCCCCGGTATGATATATATGCTCGGCGTTTCGGGACTCGTGGCATCTGCCTCGGAGTTGGTAATCGCCTTCGTGATGGGGATGGGCGGCTCCATAAACTGGGCGATGCATGGGATGGTTGACATTCGGCTCGTCCTGATCATCCTTACCGGGTCGCTTTTGGGTGTTCAGCTTGGCGCAATCGGGACCACCTATGTAAAGGAATACATGATCAAAATCGTCATGGCGATCATCATGCTCATAGTTGCCGTGAGCAGGGGGTTTGCAATCCCCGACTACCTCAATAAACTCGGACTCATTTCAATCGGTCAGGGTACGGTAGATGTGCTGGGCATTATCAGTTTTCTGTCAATGTGCTTCGCGTTGCTGACAGGGGCCACGATCATTCTGGCAAGCATGTGGAAAGCAAAGAAGTCGGCAGCATACGTTCCGAAAGTTCTGGCCGAAGCCAGATGAATCAAGTGGCGCTACCCTGCTGATTCCTGCTGTAGTAATTAAGGCATTGCTCTCCCCTTCTCTGCAATAGTTCAGAGAAGGGGAGAGCCTTTTGGGGGGTACGCGCAGGAAAGCAAAAATCCAAAATCGATAGCGAAATTGGGGCATTCCGCCGCGCTGACGCGTCAGGACGCTTCTCTATGAATGAAAATTGGACTATATTGCCAACCTGAGACTATGTCTCGGAAAAAGACACCGGAGCCGCCGATGCCAATGAGATTCCCTACAATTTTGAACATCCGCCAGAAGGTGATGGCCGGTTTCACTTTACTGCTGATCATCACCGGCTTCTTCGGCGCGGTTTCGTTCAGTTACCTTCGGGAAGTGGAGCGAAAGCAGCATTTTGTCGAGACGGCGGATGATCTTCGAGATTTTATCCTTGAAGCCCGCAGGTACGAGAAAAACTTCCTCCTGTACGGTTCCGCTGACGATCTGGAGGAGAACCGCAGGTTCACCCAACTCGGCTCAGAGATGCTCGATAAGGCAATCCCGGAAAATACCGATCTTCAGGGTGTTCCCCTGCTCAACCAGATCAAACGGGAACTTGCCGGCTATCAGCGGCTGATGAACCAACTGGCCCCCGGCCATAGCGGCAGTTCGGGGTTGTCCGGGGTTGAAGACCCGCTTAGGGAACACGGCAAGAGTCTGGTGGACCTGTCCCAAAGGCTGGTCTCCTTCGAGCGCGAACGCATTCTTCGTATCGTAAAGTCACTCAAGACCCTGCTTCTGATCTCGCTGGGTGTTACGATCATAGGCGGCGGACTGCTGATCCCGGTAATTTCCAGAAAAATCGTTCGCCCGCTCCGTTATATCGAAAGAACTACGCATCGCATTGCCGAAGGGGATTTCACGCCGATTGAGGTCTACGATACGCGCGATGAGACACAGCGAGTAGTCGAGGGGTTCAACCGGATGATTTCCGAGCTGGAGAAGCGGCAGGACCAGTTGCTCCAGGCCAAAAAAATGAGTTCCCTCGGGACATTAACCTCGGGAATAGCTCACCAGTTAAACAATCCCCTTAACAATATTTCCACTTCCTGCCAGATTCTTTTGGAGGAATTCGATAAGTCCGACGCCGAGTTTTCTCATCGGATGCTCAACAATATCGAACACGAAGTGCATCGTGCCCGCGATATCGTGCGAGGACTCCTGGAATTCTCACGAATAAGGGAGTTCTGTCTTGCCCCGACGGCGCTCTTCCAGGTAGTGGAGCGTTCCGTGAAACTCATTTCCAGTCATGTCCCGCCCGGGGTCGAGATTTTATTGGATGTTCCCCATGAGCTTTCACTCAACCTGGATGCTCAACGGATGCAGCAGGTCTTTTTGAACCTGATTGAAAACGCTGTCCAGGCAATAGAGCCTCCCGGGCAGATCACGATTAAGGCAAGAGCCGACCTCGATCAGAATCAGGTGCTCATTACCGTCGAAGATACCGGAAACGGCATCCCGGAAGCGGAGTTGGGAAGGATTTTCGATCCATTCTTTACAACCAAGGAAGTCGGTTTAGGGACCGGCCTCGGCTTGTCGGTAGTCTTTGGGATCGTCCAGAAACATCACGGATCGATTTCGGTTGAGAGCAGGCAAAGTGAAGGCACCAGATTCACGATACGTTTTCCAATAGAAAAGGCGTGCTGAGAAAAGAGGCACGATGGCCGGACCCCGCATTCTGATAGCCGACGACGAACGGATAGCCCGAGAAAATCTCGAACACGTGCTGCGCAGGGAGGGATATGAGACGGTTAGCGTCAGTGACGGCCTTGCCGCGATCGAGCAACTCGAAAAGGAAGAGTTCGACCTGGTATTGACGGACATTCGGATGCAGCCGGTGGATGGCCTTCAGGTGCTCGATCGATCCCGGGAGCTCTACCCCGGTATCGAGGTAATCGTCATTACAGGGTATGCTTCGGTCTCCTCAGCCGTGGAGGCTATGCGCAAGGGGGCCTACTACTATATCCCGAAACCGTACAAAATCGATGAAGTCAGGGTTCTTGTAAAACAGGCCATCGAGAAGCGCGGCCTGCGCAGGGAGGTGACAGCGCTGCGGCAGCGGGTTCGCGATCAGGGCAAAACCTCGTTGCTGATCGGCAACAGTCCTGACATGGAAATTTTGCGAAAGATGATCGAGCAGGTCGCCGTTTCCGATACGAGCGTGCTTATTCTTGGCGAAACCGGGACCGGCAAGGAGCTTGTGGCCAGGACCATTCACAACATGAGCCTTCGGACTGAGAAACGTTTTCTTGCGATCAATTGCGGCGCGTTCAGCGAAGAGCTTCTTGCAAACGAACTGTTCGGGCACGAGCGCGAGGCGTTCACCGGCGCAAAGAACATAAAACGGGGCCTGTTGGAGGCCGCCCAGGGGGGCACTGTATTCCTGGATGAAATCGGGGACATGCCTCTGTCAATGCAGGTGAAGCTGCTGCGGGTGCTTCAGGAACGTGTGATGATGCGGGTGGGAGGCATACATGAAATACCTGTTGACATCCGGATTGTTGCAGCGACCAACAAGAATCTCAAGCAGGAGATCGAGTGCGGGACCTTTCGCCAGGATTTCTATTATCGGCTTAATGTGATAACACTTCATGCGCCCCGGCTCGCAGATCGCAAAGACGACATACTCGTGCTGAGCTTTCATTTTCTTCGGAAGTTTGCAAAGCTGCAGGGAAAGCAGATGGAGAGCATTTCGGACGAAGCGGCTTCAATTCTTCTTTCTTATGAATACCCCGGGAATGTGCGGGAACTCGAAAACATCATTGAAAGGGCGGTTACCCTCGCAAACGGGCACACCATAGAGCCCGGGCATTTGCCGCTCGATCTGAAGCACCTCGCATTCAGAGTGCGGCGTCCGCAGAAGGAATTTCTGACCCTGGATGAAAATGAACGGGACTACATCCTCTGGGTGCTCAAGCAGGTTGATGACAATAAGACCAGGGCCGCTGAAATTCTTGGCATAGACAGAGTATCGCTTTGGAGGAAAATAAAGAGGTACAGGCTGCAGTAATCAAACTGCCCGGCGGCGCGCGGACCAAGTCTCGACGGGGCCGCCCGGCCTAACAAAAGGAGGAAAGGCGCAAATGGCTATCATAACTATTTCCAGAGGTTCCTACAGCATGGGCAAAGAAGTGGCCGAAAAAGTGGCCCGGAGGCTGGGCTACCAGTGTTACGCCCGCGAGGTCATTCTGGACGCTTCAAAAGAGTTCAACATCCCCGAAATAAAGCTGGTGAAGGCGATACATGACGCTCCTTCCATTCTGGAAAGGTTCTCCTACGGCAAGGAGAAGTTCATAGCATTCTTTCAGGCCGCTCTTTTGAAGTGCCTCCAGAGGGACAACGTGGTCTATCACGGGCTGGCCGGTCATTTCTATGTCAAAGGTGTCTCCCACGTCCTCAAGGTTCGGATTATTGCCGACATGAAGGACCGGGTTAAAATAGTCATGGAGCGTGAAAATATCTCCCGTGAAAGCGCCCTGGAGCTGATCAAAAAGGATGACCTCGAAAGGCGCAAATGGGCCCAGCATCTATACGGGATCGACACCGCCGATCCGATTTTGTACGATCTGGTGATTCACGTGCGGAAAATGAGCGTGGATGACGCCGCGGACGTGATCTGCCATACCGCAGGACTGGAAACTTTCAAGACCACCTTTGAGTCTCAGAAGGCAATGGAAGACCTGGTGCTGGCATCCGAAGTAAAAACGACCCTGCTGGAGCTTAAACCCGACATACAGATATTCGTGCGCGACGGTGTCGTTACTATCGGCGCCAGCGCCCAAATCATGAAAGACCCCGATCTGGTCCGGGAAATGGAAAAAATTGCCGGCAACATTCCCGGTGTTAAGGCGGTCAATATCAAGTCTAACCACCTGGTTGAATGGAGTGACTGATGGCGACAGGCGAGTTCCATTATCTTTGATTCATTCCAGCCAATGAGCATTATTTGACACTTCCGGAGACCAAATGGGCGCGGAGCCGAACAAAATCATCTACTCCATGATCGGGGTAAGCAAGTTCTACAACAAACGGCCAATCCTGAAGGATATCTATCTGTCCTATTTCTACGGCGCGAAGATTGGAGTGGTGGGTCTTAACGGCTCGGGCAAGAGTTCGCTTTTGAGAATACTTGCCGGGGTGGACCTGGATTTCAACGGCCGGACTGCAATCGCGCCCGGCCATACGGTCGGTTTTCTCGAGCAGGAGCCTCGACTGGATGATGGGTTGAGCGTGCGGGAAACAGTCGAGCAGGGGGTCCATGAGACTGTTGATCTGCTCGACGAATTCAACCGCATTAACGAGCGATTTGCCGAACCCCTGTCCGATCAGGATATGGATAAACTCATCGCGAGGCAGGCAGAAGTGCAGGAAAAACTCGATTCCATGAGCGCCTGGGACCTGGACGCAAGGCTCGATATGGCTATGGACGCACTGAGGTGCCCTCAGGGAGACACCCCGGTCAAGGTCCTCTCGGGAGGCGAAAGACGGCGCGTCGCCCTTTGCAGGCTGCTGCTCCAGCAGCCTGACATTCTGCTGCTCGATGAACCTACCAATCACCTTGACGCCGAAACCGTCGCATGGCTCGAACACCACCTTAGACTCTATCCCGGTACCGTTATAGCCGTTACTCACGACAGGTACTTTCTGGATAACGCGGCCGGCTGGATATTGGAGCTTGACAGGGGGCAGGGGATTCCATGGCAGGGCAACTACTCGTCGTGGCTCGAGCAGAAGAGCGCCAGGCTCAGGCAGGAGGCAAAAGGCGAAACTGAACGGCAGAGGACGCTGGAGCGTGAGCTGGAATGGATAAGAATGTCGCCCAAAGGAAGGCATGCCAAATCAAAGGCCCGCATAAAAGCTTATGAATCGCTTCTGCGTCAGGACGGTGAAAACCAGGCAAAGGAGTTCGAAATATACATCCCGCCCGGCCCGAGGCTTGGAAATGTGGTTATCGAGGCGGAAAACCTAAGCAAAGCGTACGGCGATAACCTCCTGATGGAAAGCTTTTCGTTCTCGCTGCCGCCAGGGGGCATCATCGGGGTCATCGGGCCGAACGGCGCCGGCAAAACTACCCTGTTCAGAATGATAACGGGCCAGGAAAAGCCCGATTCGGGCACGATCAGACTGGGTGATACGGTTAAGCCGGCTTATGTGGAGCAGAGCCGGGAGACGCTTGACCCCGAAAAGAGCATCTGGGAGACTATCTCGGGGGGAAGGGACACTATCGAGCTTGGAAGCCGCTCCGTCAACTCGCGTGCCTATGTCGCCCGGTTCAATTTCTCGGGGACCGATCAGCAAAAGAAGGTCGGCCTGCTCTCGGGAGGCGAGCGCAACCGGGTCCATCTGGCAAGAATTCTGAAAGAGGGCGCCAACCTGATCCTTCTCGACGAGCCTACAAATGACCTCGACGTCAACACCATGCGCGCGCTCGAAGAGGCTCTCGAAAATTTCGCCGGGTGCGCCATGGTGATCAGTCACGACAGGTGGTTTCTTGACAGGATCGCGACTCACATAATCGCCTTCGAGGGCGACAGCGCGGTCGTCTGGTTCGACGGAAACTACTCCGAGTATGAAGCCGACAGGAAAGCCCGCCTCGGCGCCGCAGCCGACCAACCGCACAGGATCAAGTACCGGCAACTGACGCGGGCGTGATGCCGGGTTGCCTGAACCTGGCGGGGCATGGAATTTTTTTGGCATCCAGGATCCGTTTTGGCGGCCGATTTGTGAAAACTTTATCCATTCTCCGGCGTACTTACCGGCATTCAGGAATCGATTATTCGCAAATAACCAGATGATTTTCTCCGCAGTTATATCCACATTCCCGTCGTTGGCGTTGTGATAAAAAGTACTTGACTTTTAGGCCATTCTGTCATTTTCTGATGAAGTGCGCGCGAACTCAGGTATTTTTAACCCACCCCACAACAGCTACTCAGGAGTTGAAGGAAGATGATGGCGGATCAAACTATTGCTCGAGTGGAACCTGTTCGTACTGAGGCGT
>JBEKXG010000127.1:0-12739 GCA_049512295.1 Syntrophobacteraceae bacterium | reverse complement strand
AACTTGCGCACTACCGGGTACTGAGCGCGCTTCTCAGCGCCCACTATTGGGTCATCTCCTGCTGAGCCCGTGTTCTTCAAACGAATTTCTCTCGTCATAGCTTCAGTGCAGAAGTCAGGTCCAATCTTGGTTTCACCGAAAAGTGCCTCTAAAACCTTCGCAGAGGTTTTGAAATGAGGATGGTCTCTGAGATACTCGTCCTTCTTTATATAGAAACACCAGACCTCACAGTTCTGACCATATTCACATTGCCTGTTTACCCGCCCGCCAAGCTGGATCGTGCTCCCAAGGCTGCTCATCTCCCTTGCTCCCGACCGGAAAGATAAGTCGAGCCCGGCCTCGGCACAGGTGGTCGCTACGAGCGTCCACTCCTTTTGGTCTTTGTCCTTAAGACGCGCCCTAACCTTTTGTAGAGTAAATTCCCGGTGGACTGGGGTGAGGGCAGTGGAGAGGTGTTCAACAGAATCTCGTCCTTTCTCCAGAGCGATCTTGTCGGCCAGGGCTGCTGCTGACTGCACTGTGTTCATAATTATGATTCGTGGGCCTTGGAGGTCATTACACGCCCAATGACATAGCTCATTGAGGTTCATTGGGTCTTTCTTCAGATGGTAGCAGATTCTGCTGCCCTCAAGCTGCGCTGCTTTCTCATAGAGGCGAGGGCCTGCAATTTCCGGGACCACGGCATTTGCCTCAGAGAATTCTCTGAGGTCCCAAAAATGCGAAAGCGAGCCTGAACCGAGAACAACATGGCAGCCCCAGTTCTCCACGAGATCCTGTAACCACTTCCACCCTTGAGGCCACAGGTGAGCGGGGAGGGCAGCATGGGCTTCGTCAATAAATATTCCAGAGCCGGGAAGATTGTGCAGCTTTCTGAGTGAAGCCGAGTGATTACTTGCGAGCGTCTCAAAAAACTGAACAGCCGTTGTCACTGTGACTGCAGCATTCCAGCGGAATGACGATGCCATCAATAAGGGGTTTTCGTATTCGGCCCGATGATGATGTGCCCCCACAACCACTTCCGGGTCCTCGCCAGGGAGAATAAGGGATTTCCGGTAGGTTTTCACAGACTGATCGATGATGTTGGTAAATGGCAGGACAACAAAGATATGTCGCAACCCGAAGCGTTCTGCAATTTTCAGAAGATGAGCCATGACCGAGGTTGTCTTGCCCGTTCCTACGGGCATACTGCAAGCATAAACGCCTCTACTTCCGATGTCTTTTTTGCACAGTTGATAGAATTCCTGACGCAGGGCAAGCCGCTCTAGTGTTACATCTTCTACAGGCAACGAATCGATATGGGCATCAAGGCGGCCCAAACGCCTTCCCGGATATAGAGGTATGTCAAGGAGCTCGGTGTCCCTTCCATAGTGCCTTGCCGTGTCCGTATGGTCTGCATCCACCAGACAGGATAGGGCCATCCTATAAAAGAGAGCATCTGATGGTTTCCTTTCCTCTGAGAACTCCAGCGAACTATCGTTTATCGCTGCGTAATGTTTTATCAAATAGTCCTTAAGATTTTCATCCGTGATATCCATCACTCTCTTGGTGCTCCCGCTAACTTGCCGGGCATCCCTAAAAGAATGCATCTTTGCACTCTCTTCGTATAGTGACGGAAGCCCTCTATGATGAGCAAACACACAAAGCGCTGCCGCTAGGTGCTGCTTGAGAAGAAATTCCGTGCCTGCGTCTTCGTGCTTGACAGGAAGAGCGTTCTGTGGGTGCTCCCATAGGATCCTCTGGTTAGCGGAATCGACTTTTCCAAGGTCATGATACTCTGCAGACGTACGCACAGTGGACATAAATAGGTCACCAAGCGCAACGAAGGGCGCCACGCGGGAGGCGAACACAACACTCATCCGCATCACTTCAGATACATGCTCCATGTAGGACTGCTCCGGATAACCATATCGTGCACTGTGTGCTAGAAGCTCCATGCGTTATTCCCTCATCAGATCCATCAGATCACGGAGGACGATCCTGTCCTGCAATTTCTCAGGTAGAGACGTAGGGATTTCATACTCGGCTCGTGTAAGTGAAGGCTTTTCATTGTTTCCTTTCTTTCTGGGCGTTAGCGCATCGATTAGGTCAAAGTCGCTGCATGATCCCTTTTGATTGCCATGTTCCATGTACCAAGCGTGTAGCACCTCAACCTGCGTGCGCACCAGTGAGCGATTATGTGAGTAAACATAGGGGATGAGCTCAAGGGCAACGTCCACATCTTGCTTCGTGCAGCCAGTATGACTTGCCTGTGTTGGGTTCACGAAGAATGGAATGGCGTATACGCCGTGCTCAACGAATTTGAAGGCACCGGGGGCCATACCTCCAGTCTTCTCTTCCTCCACGCCGGCCTTATTGGTCAGGGTGAAGTCCGTGCGGATTGTCACGGGCGCCACAGAAAGACCGAGACCGAAATGGAGGACCCCAGTCTTAACACTTTTCTTCAGAGCAAGGGTCTCCTCCGCCTTCTTGCTTTTACCGTCGCCAGTCTTTTTGCCAGCTGCCTGGTTTTCGGTGTCTTTTTCTGATCCTCCTTCAGCTTTTTCAAGGAAAGTATTTCCGAATATGCGAGCATCCCAGAATCTCTTTACAAATGCCATATCCTCGATAGGCTTAAGCCTGTCATCCAGGATCATCTTCTTGATAGAGGATGGATTTTTGTCACGTTCTTCAAGTATTTCAAAACGGACATCGTCTAGACTAAATTTGCTTTTCAGATAGAGCCAGATCGGCCCCCTTTTGTTCGCCACAAGGTCGCGCATCTTCCGTTTGACAGATACGGGTGAGATCTCACCTATATCGCCCTTACGCTTCCTAGGGGCTCCATCGCGTTCAGGATCTCCATTGGGATTGGAGTTGCGTACTTCAACTACAATGAGACCCGTTGCTCTTAAGATGTCGTTTCCGTTATCACTGTTTGTCATAGTAGTTCTCCCTCCTAATGTTTTTCCGATTCTTCATCGTTATCTGTGGCCCTATCGCTTTTTGCTCCATAAGAGAGATATCCCATGAGCAATTTCGCTCTATCCGCATCGTCGATATCGGTCGGAAGCTGGGTCTTCGACAATTCCTCCGTTAGATCGGCTATCTTCTTGAGACATTTCTTGGCTATCCGGCCCGGTTCCTTATCCGTTCCAACACGTTTTGCCCAGGAGATGTATGGATGTGCCAGCCGGCGGCTGAGAGCCACGAATGCCTCCATCGGATTTTGGAGGGCTAATGCCATGTGGTCGTTACCCAACAGGCTCAATGGAATATTTCCTGCTCGCACATCCCGGTGGTACTGGATATAGATGGCGTCGGCCACCGCAAAATACCTTCCGAGGTAAAATACATCATCTTTCACGTAATCCTCCTTCCTGATCCCCTGCTTGTATAAAAGCAGTCCGTAAAGAGTTGGGACTCTATGCAACCAGAGGCTATCTTTGAATTTCCCCCTAATTTTCGTGGCAGAATGATCATGATGTGCTTTCAACTTTGCCGAAAGGAGGGCTCGGAAGCTTTTTTCAACAAGAATATTAAGCCCGGCCTCAATTCGCTGGATGATTGTCTTGTCTCGCTCGAAAAGAAAATCCAGTGCCTCATACGAGCCAAACCGCTTTGACGGCGTAAGCATTTTCCCATTCTGCTGCCATTCACTGTTCAGTAGCTTCACGGCCTCCAATGGATACAATGGTATGGCCCCAGTGATGTGTATTTCCTTCTCGGCGTCTTTCTTGGCCTTGACAGTGAATCTAGGCAGATCCAAATTTGGTATGTTTGCGCAAGCGCCTTGCCACCTGGAAACCCCATCCGATAGGTCCGACACCTTATAATGTCGACTGGCTAATAACTTCGTATTACCCTTGTCTACGGCAGCAAGAACATTAACCAGGATTTTTGCTCCGGGTTGTTGCCCCGCTATACCATCGAACGGGTCCAGTGCGAGCTTTGTGGCTGCTTCGTTTCTGTATATGTTCTCGTTCACGTCATCATCTTCCCGACCAAAAAACTGAACAGCATTAGCATCCTTCAGTTCCGTGCAGTACGCAAACACAACAGTGTTTCGTTTCCCTTTTCCCGACTCATACTTCGTGATGCCTTTCCACGTCACCCCCTCTCTTACTGGGTCCAGGATATATGCCATCCCCTTGGCTGCCATTTCTCTGGTGTCTTTGCCAGCAGGAAAAAGAAGTGATCCCTCAAGGCCATATCGCTTCAGGCAAGGGATCTGGTCGTTTGATGCAAAAGGTACCGTTGGCCCAAGCCCACCAACGTTGACCGGGGAAAAAACCTCGTTTGCACCAACAGCGTCAAATCCGTATGCGTCAGTCTTACCCGTGCGGACACAATGAGCTTTCTCAAACTGTTCAAACTGGAATTTCATCCACGTCTGGATCTCCTTATGGTATGGCGGATATTTCTCCCAGTTGGGATCTGACGGATATTGGTTCCAATCGTCGATTGTGAGAAGGTAGAGAAAATCTTTCCCGTGTTCTTTTCCTCGTCTCTCCTTTTTTGCTTCAGTCAGGATCGAAAAAAGAGCCTCAGCATAAATCTTCTCTCGCGTCTTTATCAGTTTCTGCCTAAGTGTCGACCGGATACTTTCTTTTAGTTCCTTGGGGTCACATCGACTTGATCGCCGGATGAGCTCTGCAAGTGACTGATAGCGACTCGGGATCGGTCCCAGCATCATACTTATAGCGTTCGGCGTGTCTTTGAGACACTTGCCAATCCACTCGATATCGTCATCCCATAAATCTGTGCAGTGTGTTTCAAGTTCCACCACAACCTGCAAAACCTGCTCTTCAATAGTCTGGTAGGTAGTATCCCGCATAATAAGTTCTTCGAATTTCAAGGTTTTCTTGCGCGGGTCTTCCAATATCCCAATAAAGGCAATGATATTCTCTCTCGTCTTCTCATGAAACGGTGGAAGACGATTAGGAACTCCACACATGGCTCGGGCATTAAAAACCGGAAACGTAGGAGAAGGATTGTCTTTTTGCCATCTGTATACTGTTTCCATTTTCAAATCAGAAACCGTTAGGTCTTTGACCTTCCCTGTTTCATCAAGGGATAGGCAAAAGCAACGTTTTCCTTTGGGGCATGGTCTGAAATTTGGATGCGATACGCCTAGGTCATACCGTTGCTTCTTAAGCGTATCATGAAGGTCCATCAGCTCATTCAGCATATTCAAGCCTCCCGTCCTTAATAGTACGACCAGATTGACGCTTAACATACTTTGGGTTGCACATGCCTGTTTCCGTATCGAACACGCAATACAAGAATGATGGAATGATTTCGTTGATGGATGTCTGAACAGTTCTGTCGTCGCCATCCTCTCTTATATATCCCATATAATCTGGAACAAATTCACGCCAGCCGAGACAAGGAGTGTCATGGTACTGCCCCTTTACAAGCCGCCTGTAGAAACGTTTCTGGCAGTAGTGTCTAGAATTTATGCCGGACAAACGCGCTGCCTCTGGCAGATTCCTGGGGGCGTATTTGAAATCCTCGATTCTTGCATAAAGCCTGTAACAGACATTAATCAGGACAGTTGCCTTATGCTGAAATAGGTTTCCCTTTACGATCGATTCTCCCTTCCTCAGCGGGCCTCCGTAGTTTGTGGTATACTCGTGGTAGACGATAGGAGCGCAGATTTCGACGGCTGTTGGCATGATGATTGCGTTCTTTAATCGGGAGACCGACTCAAACAACCCTTTTGCTGCCGACCAAGGCGGGACCGGGTAACTCACCGGGGTAGCTCCTGTGTCGGGCCTTGTCCACATCGCGGTTTTGCCTGACACTTCCATGGAAATGTGATATTGCCCGCTCATATCTGTGATTCACCTCCTTTTATTTGGAATGACTAAATTCACCTGATTTCGGATAAGCTCTCAGCCTCAGCTTTCCCCCCCCGACAATCCTTTCCAAAAACTCCTCGAACAGGTCCGGATTGGCCTGTTTCATCTTTCTTCGCACCTGGATCAGGTCGATTTTCTTGATAAACTTGAGGTTTTCCTCGTTCTCGCAAAGGACCATGGCCATGGTCAACTGGAATTCGTGTTCCCATGACCCTGAAACATAGATCCGCTTTCACATCCGGTATCATTGCAGATTCCCTCCCTTAATCGATCTCTCATCACCAACGCCATAACGGTCTGCCGCCCTTTGGTGCTCCTCTGCCACGCGGTCCCTCAGTTCCGCCGGGATCACGACCTCCACCCGCGAGCCGTAATAGAGAATCCAGCTCACGAAATCGGGCGTGATGGGCAAATGCAGCCGGAACCGAACGGAGCCGTCCTGCTGGACCTCGAACGTCTGGCTTTTGTGCCATTTCTCCTCGCTCACCCAGCGCCCGGCCTCAGGGTCGAAAAGCAGTTCCACGTCCGTTGCCTCTTCTCCATGGCTGCCCATGACGCCCCATCCGTCCCCGATATGGTCCTCCAGGGAGAAATCGAACGGGACTTCGAAGCGCTCGCTCAGCAGTTCAGCTTTTCGAATTCGATCGACCTTGAATGTCAGGACCTTCTCGCGACGCTCGCAGTAGGCGACCAGGTGCCAGGAGCGAACGTAGGAGAGAACATGATAGGGGTGGACGATCCGTATATTTTCCTCCCCGCCCCGGGAACTCGTGCTGTAGCGAATACGGACTTTCCGGCCCTCCAGAACGGCGCGTTGAAGAAGTGCGAGCATTTGCGGCCGATGCTCCGCCGAGACGGGTTTCCCCTTTGCGGCACCCCTCCCCAGTTCATGCGTGCGGCGGATGAATTCGGGAGGGAAGAGCCCCCGCAATCGTCCTATCGCCGCCTCCAGATCGGCGGTCCCGATCCCCGTATTCCTGCGGCCGGCCTCGACGGCCAGGAGCAGGGAAATGCCCTCCGCGAAGCTGAAACCAACGGCGGGAAGGCGCGGCAGATCGTCAAAACGGTACCCTTCCGCAGATCGGCCCAACGTCAGTTTCAGCCCGTTGCGGATGACGTCCAGGTCCTTTTGGATCATCCGCTCGCTGATCTCGAATCGCGCGGCCAGGTCGCGCCTGCGGCACCGGCCGGGCAAGGCCGTGATGATCTGGATGAGTTCGAGGATGCGCGAAATGCGCCGGGTCTCTTGGTAGGGACGGCCGAGCCTCGGGAGCACGTTGGAGCGACTCACGGTCCTTCCTCCTCTCCTGCCGGATCATAAGAACAGGGCTATTATGAAGGCGGCACGGGAACAGAGCGGTTCTCGTCAACATGCTTCTATTTCACATGAAGAAAAAGAGCTGGATATCCTTACATGTCACTTATTGCGAGCTTCGGTCCCGTGACGGACGGACGCTGTCTATTGCTGTTGTTCAATCGTATAGAGGCAATACTTTATTACTGACACAAGTGCTCACCTAAAGCAAGACAGGTTTTGGCTTAAATTGAGGGGTTCAGGGATTGATACGAAATCGCATTCAAGCGCTCACTGTGTTGGCTTCGTCGTCGGCTCCTCGACGTACTGTGGTGTACGCCTGCGTCGCCTCCTCCTCGCCGCCTTGTGATCATCTTGAATGCAACTCCGTATGCGGGACTCGCACGCCAGGCCGCTTCGGCAATTCAATTCCGTGTGTTTCCGAAACCAAAACAGCTTCCGCGCCTTCACGGCTTTGCGTGAAACATTTCTTCACTCACTTCATATTTTCCTTCACTTTACTTCCATTTGTGAAGTATAATGTTCACCGATTGATTCTGAAGGCACATGGCCCGAAATCCCCGGATCAGGTCCGGGGTAGATTTTGGCGGAGTTGAAGGACAGGGGGAAACATTGCATCGCTCTTTTCCATTACTTCAATCTTGAATGAAATCGGTGACTTGGATAGAGCGGTATTGCATTTGCCCTGCATTTGCAATGAGAAGCTCCATTCAGCAGTGAAATCAATGGGTTGCAGGACCCATGTCGGTTCTTTGAAAAAAGATAATTGCACTCTTCGCTTCCCGTTCTGACACTGCCCTGAGCCTGCCGAAGAGCGCCAGAGACGGTCTGGCTTACCCTCCCCCCCCACAATCCTTCCAAAAAACTCCTCAAAGGTGTTCGCATCGCCCTGCTTCATGGCAAGGCGCGCAAAAGGCAGGCCATTGACGGACATGTTTATGGGCGAAGCGCGCTTTGGCTCACTCCGAAGGGAGTGGCGGGAAGGCCGGGAATCAAGGGGCCTCATAGCAAACAGGTCGGCTAAAAGGGCAGATCAGTCTTAGTCAGACGGACCACTCATCGCTTTGTCTTCCGGCCGCCTCGGCAATTCAATTCCGTGCACTTCTTCGAGGAACATGGTCCACAGCGTTTCTTCAGAACCCGAAGGATGCCGGCGACGATATCCTGCCCAGGCTACACCCCGCACAATATCGCTAAGTTCCATGGCCAGGCGGAGCTTTTGCTCGCCACTGAGCAGCATGAAAATTTCATTCTGCCGTTTCTCTGCTTCAGGCGTGGTATGGAAAACTCATATCGCCGCCTCTCAATCTTTACGCGGATTCTGCCTCCAGCAACAAGTGGATCATCCTCTCCGAAATAGCCTTCATCCCTCACTCACTCTGCCGTGTATGTCTCGACTGGCTACCACTCCATTGCAATGCTCCATGCAATGTGCAACGACGTTTCCCAGCAAAAGGTCGAGCAGGCAGCCGATGAATATTTTCTGTCCCTCATCAGGGCTTGCCCCCTTCATCCGGAATCAGCGCGTTCAACTCCTTCAGCAGAGGAGGCAGGTCGTTCTGTAGAGTCTTCCAGACACGGTCCCAATCCACGCTGTCGTACCCGTGAACAAGCCTGTGACGCATTGCCATCGCGGCCGACCAGGGGATCTCCGGGTGCGTTTGCTGGAATGCTTTGTCCACGCGGCTTGCGGCTTCCCCCAAAATGACGATTTGGCTGAACACGGCCCACTGTGATTGCTCGCTCTTCTGGAAAGTCGATTCGGTCAGCCCTATAGTCAGTCTTTGAGCCCGTTCGATGGCCTGGATCATGTCCAGGATCGCCGCTCGGGGATCATGTGCCATAAACCACCTCCGTGGACCCGAGAATTGCCTCGCGCCGTATCCAGTTCGTGCTCCT
Organism: Syntrophobacteraceae bacterium; assembly: GCA_049512295.1. GTDB lineage: Bacteria > Desulfobacterota > Syntrophobacteria > Syntrophobacterales > Syntrophobacteraceae > SbD1. The sequence goes on along the minus strand of JBEKXG010000127.1, from coordinate 3,685 downwards.
TTCCAGGCTTTTGCGGTCTACAAGGTCCACCCGGCGTCCGAAAAGCAGGGAGAGGTCTTCCTCGGCGCGGGCCAAGTCCATCAGCGACCATTGTTCGTCCGGTTCGAACTCAACCAGCAGGTCGATATCGCTGTCGGGCCGAAGACTGCCGGTTCGGGCGGAGCCGAAGAGTTCCAACCGCCGAATCTTCCATCTTTCGCATATCGCCCTGAGGGTTTCATCCGAGATTTCCATGTCTTGGATTCTCATTTCTACTGCCTTCCTTTGCCTTTCGCCTTGTCTATTTTCTGTGTATGCTTCCTCCAACAACCTCTTCGGCAAAGGTTTCGATACAAATCCCTCCTTTGACCTGTTCCCAGTCGGTCTTCCAAAGCATGACAGGCGCAGCCTCTCGTTCGGCTTCTTCGAAATCGATCAACCCCTTGAGAAAGAGCAACCTGCTGAAGCGAAGCGTTCCCTGCTCTTCTACGGCCAGTTTGAGCAGTTGCTCCAAGGGAATTGCAGTTTGGGTAAGGCAGTAGAGATCGAAGAAATCCTTTTTGCCGCCGCGGCCGGCTATGGAATGGAGTTTCATTCTCCCGATATCTTTCATGTCGGCCATTTGAAATCTGCCGCCTTCGTAGAGAACCGTCTTGAGGGGAAACCTCAACGGAATGCGCTCTCGCAGGTAATCCACCCTGATCGCCTCCACGATCAGTTCGCAATGTTGCGCCGTGCGGCCGATAACCGCAGCGTTCATGCCGAGTTCGCGTATCTCGTCCAAAAGTGTCGGATATTGCGGATCGCCAGGCGAGAAGAAATCCAGATCGGCCGAGATCCGATGCCCCAATTGAATGGCCAGCGCGGTCCCGCCGGCCAGGTAGGCGGATTGCATCGTATTCAGAGCGCTCAATCCCAGGAGCAATCTCCAAACGGGCTCGGGTATCGCTTTGCGGAACATGATTCTTCCTTCATTTCGAGGAGAAGCGCCCAGAACTTCCGCGACCTCCTCGATATGGAGCGACTCGTCCTCAGCGTCTCTCGAAGTTCTAGCCTGCTGAAGGCGCGCATGAGGAAGCGCAAGGCCTCATCATCTCCGTGTTCCATGAGACGGCTGATGATGAAGTATGAAAAGTTGTGCAGGGAGAGACTCTCAAAATCAACGTCCCAAAAAAATGGCCTCAATGATTCCGGAATTTTTTGGTAATCGCTCGACAAAAGATTTTCTTCCGTTTGGTTCATCTTTGACTCCGGGCTGCGTTCCGACAAGGCTGAAAATGTACTATAATTTCAATTTGATTTCAATTTTCGTAAGCTTTCACCACAGGGAAGGAACGCAACGGGGTTGAGGCCACAGATGTGAACTCTTATATGGCGTGAGTACGGTACTCACTCCTCATTCCTCATTCCTCATTCCTCATTCCTCATTCCTCATTCCTCATTCCCCGACAATCCTTTCCAAAAACTCGTCGAACAGGTCCGCATTGGCCTTTTTCATCATTCTTCGCACCTGGATCAGGTCGATTTTCTTGATAAACCTGAGGTTCTCCTCGTTCTCGCAAAGGACCATGCCTCTGAGGAAAAGCTTTGCCGCCAGCCGGGGGGATTTTTGCTTCGACCACGCCTTCTCCATGGCCAGGTATTCATCCACCATTTCCTTCAGGCCGTCATGGACGCGGACCACTTTGCGCTCAAACAGCCCTTCGATGCGGGCATGGCTGGGCAGCCACTCCAGGGCCAGTTCGGGGTCAAAGTCATATTCCAGCAAAATATCCTGTTGCAATTGTTTTAGATCTGCGCCCTGCATGTGGCGCCAATCGATTGAGGCAGGATCTATAAAGCAGGCTTCCCGGTAGCACCGCCTTGCGACCAGGGGCTCCCCGCGAAGCCCGTACGCGTCCCCAAGCCATCCATACAGGGCGGCGCTTTGAGGCATCTTCGGAATGCAGTCCTGAAGGCTGCGGCACGCTTCCTCATACCGCCCGGCCTGCAGCAGGATATAGCCGAGGGGGATATCTTCCGGGAGCATTATTGACTCAGCCGGCCCCGCTCGTTCAACTTCCCGGAGCACATGAGCAAAGTATGCGCCTTTCGCCTTGGCGGCGAAAGCATCACAGTCCATGCTCCCGGATTTTACATAGTCTTCAAAGGAATCCCAGAGCCGACACAGGTAGCCGGGACGCTCCACGGGTTCGATCGGCGCCTCGCGCATGCCCTGGAGCAAAAATTCGGCGGCTTTCAGCCTGGAGGATATGTCGTAGCCCTTCGGATAGAGGCTGCGGTGTTTTCGAAAAAGATCGGCGGCTTTCTCCAGTTCCAGGTTGTTGAACGCCCGAATGCCCTGGTTCACGAAACTCATGTCGTTATGCGCAAAGAGGGAAATCTGCCCTGGCGGCGAGCCCGGGGGTGTCTTCGAAACGGTCTCGTGAGCGCCCGCCGGCGGCGAGCCGCCGGCGGCCGGGATGGCCTTGCCGCATTGCTCAGCCGCGTGATCGAGGAGGCGGGGAATGAGACTGAGCTCGACCCCGGCAAAATGAGCCGCTTTCTTTAAGCCGCCGAATCCCTCGGCCAGCCGGCCGATCCATTTTTCGAAGGCCAGGGTCGCGGGAGAATCCGCATGCGCCCATGGGATGCGCGGATGCTGGTTCCCATGTTCAGGACAATCGACAATGGGAAGCCCTGCGTGCAAAAAGGTCTTTTTCCCGCATGAATCCAGGTGCCGCCAAGTTTTTGAAGGCGAATAACCGCATACGGGGTAAGACCGGTTACAGCGGGGGCAGGGGAGCTGAGCCGTCTCCGCGCATTCAAGATATACGTCCACCCTTTCCGATCCCTCTTCTGCAGCAACCGTTTTCACGGTCCAGGGAGAAGCAGGTTCGAGCAGATGCGCATAGAAATCCCGAACTTCCACCAGGCTGTCCTCCGGTCAGGATTTACGGATTTCAATGAAACTACTCTGAAGTGTTTCTAAAAGAACTACTTGAAACTCAGGATATACTCGGCAAGCGCTTCCTTATCCTCGTCGGGCAGGGCCTTTATCTTTTCGAGTTGGCCGCGCATCATTCCCCATTTTTCACTCTCGATGAGCGGCTTGAGCTCTCCCTTGAAGAATTTGACAATTGTGTCTCTGTCGGAATAGGTTTTGACGATCTCTGCCAGTGATATGGCCGCGGCCTTTTTGTCAGGTTTGTGGCACATGCCGCACTTGAGCGTTTCGAATACCGCTGCGCCGTCAGCCGCGGCCGCGCCTCCGGCAGCCGCCAAAACACACACCATGACCAGTATGGACAATATCAGCCGCATTTACGTCTCCTCCTTGAAGCATTCGATGATTCTTACCTCTTAGGCAACTGGTCCAGGTACCATTGCATCGGGTCGAGCAGCGTAAAACCCAGTTCCCTCAGCCGGTTTTTCACTTTTGAAATGTTGCTTGTCAGCAGGTAGGGGAAAACGGCCCTCTTCTCCTCCTCCCACACCCGCGCCACCAGGATGCTGCCGAACGAAACGCCGGTTTCCGTTATGGCGTCTACGACCCTTTTCATCTGTCCGAGTTTGTTTTCGACCACTATACCAAGAAGGGCGCCCGGCTCCTCCAGCCCGAGCACGTTTGCGAACGCCCGCATCAAGTCCCGCACGGACAGTATTCCCTTGAGCTTTCCATCCTGATCGACGACGGGGAAGGCCCCCACTTTATGCTTCTGCATCA
>JBEKXG010000126.1:0-9633 GCA_049512295.1 Syntrophobacteraceae bacterium | reverse complement strand
TTTCCGGAGCTATCTTCTCTGTGCAGCAGTTGCTTTACCTTTGCGCGCCTTTGCTCCAACTGGTCTTTGAATCTTGCTTCCCATCCAGCGGGCTTGGGATCAAAGAAAAGCACGCCGGCCAGTTCCCGGGGCACGTAAAGCTCGGGGAGCCACCCTCCCTCGAAGTCATGAGCGTATTTGTATTCTGCGCCATAGCCCAGCTTTTTCAAAAGCCCGGTGGGCGCGTTGCGCAGGTGCATAGGCACTCGTGCGGCGCCACTGTTTTTGGCCGCTTCCACAGCGCAGCCAAAAGCGATGTATATCGAATTGCTCTTGGGCGCAAGGCAAAGATACACGACAGCCTGAGCAAGGGCAAGCTCGCCTTCGGGACTGCCGAGGAAATGATAAGCCTGGAAAGCATTTATAGCCTGCACCAGAGCGGCGGGATCAGCAAGTCCGATGTCTTCGCAGGCCATCCTGATGATGCGTCGCGCCAGATAGAGCGGGTCCTCGCCGGCCTCAAGCATTCGGGCCAGCCAGTAGAGGGCCGCGTCGGGATCGCTTCCCCTGACGCTTTTATGAAGGGCCGAAATGAGGTTGAAGTGTTCCTCGCCAGCCTTGTCGTAGTGCACGGACTTGCGCAGCATAGCTTCCTTTGCGCCTTCGATATCCACGTTTCTTATGCCTTCGGAATCAGGCGCTGTGGTCAGGACGGCAAGTTCCAAAGCATTCAGAATGACCCGTGCATCTCCTCCGGAGGCCGCAAGCAAATAGTCCAGCGCTTCCTCGGTGAGACGCGCCGGGAATTTTCCCAGCCCCCTCTCGGTATCGCACACCGCCCCGTCGATTATTTTCCTCAGATCGGCCTGTTCGAGCGGCTCCAAAACGATAACCTGAGCGCGAGACAGAAGCGGACGAATAATTTCGAACGACGGATTTTCCGTGGTTGCCCCGAGCAACAGGACCGTTCCATTTTCAACGTGTGGTAGAAGGGTGTCCTGCTGGGCTTTATTCAGTCTGTGGATTTCGTCCATGAAGAGCCATGTTCGGATTTTTCTTTTCGCGAGGACTTCTCTGGCCTCCTGGACGGCAGCCCTGATTTCCCTGGCCCCCGCCATGACCGCTGATAGAGACACGAGCCAGCTTTCCGTATGCGTTGCGATGATTTTAGCCAGAGTCGTCTTGCCGCACCCCGGAGGTCCCCAAAGGATAAGCGAGTGGAAACGCCGGTTTCGTACAATTCTGTCGAGTATCTTTCCGGGCCCGAGCAGGTGCGGCTGCCCGACGAATTCGCCAAGGCTCCGCGGCCTCATCCGTTCTGCCAGAGGCGCCTGTCCCCAGAGTTCTTCACTCGCACGCTTTTCGAAAATATTCAATTGGTCCATTGACTTTTGATTTTACAGGGTCGATTTTATGCCCTTCACCGCCCCTTCAGCGAAAAGCCGCACGTTGCCCCCGAAAATACAGTTTCCAGAGAATAAGCCTAATTTTAAAGGAAATGTACAAATATTCCAGCTTTTTGCAGCGAAGCAGCGCAGTTTCCCAATATAAATGTTTGTTGTCCGTTTTGCCTGATGGTGTTAGGATGCTTTACTTCCCTTGAGAGCTGATGCATATGAATCCCAGGACGGTGAACAGAATTGTGCTCGTCATGGTTGATGACGATGAGGATGATTGTTTGCTGGTCGAAGCGGCCCTCTATCAAGCTTACTTAAAATGCGATTTTCACTGTGTTCGGGACGGCCTGGAGATACTGGATTATCTCAACAGGCGCGGCCTCTATCAGGACCCTGGGAGGGCGCCCCGTCCGGACATAATTTTGCTTGATCTCAACCTGCCCAGGATGAACGGCCGCGAGGTTCTTCAGAAGTTAAAATCAGATGAGCGGTTTCGCTCTATCCCGGTTATCATCCTGACAACCTCCGGTCAGGAGGAGGATATAGCTTTCTGCTACGATGCGGGCGCCAACACCTACATTATCAAGGAGGCCTCCTTTGCCGGGCTCAGTGCCGCTCTGAAGGTCGTAAAAGATTACTGGTTGGACACAGCTACACTTCCCCCAAGGGGAGATATTCCAACCCGGAAGAAAGACAATGGATAAGTCTAGCAGAGAACAACAGACGCTCGATGAAACCAAGAGCCTCTTGGAACAAAATGCCCGACTAAAATCCGAACTGGCCGAGGCGAATGGATTTTTCGAGGCAATCATGGAGCATGTTCCCGAAGCAATCATCATCACCGATGCCAGGGACCTATCTATTCGCATGGTGAGCAAGTTCGGCCTGAAACTGCTCGGCCACCCAAAGGGAAAAACCGAAGGCATCCCTCATCATGAGTATACCGGACTCGGAGACATTTTGCATGCGGACGGCATTGCCCAGGCAAGCAGGGAGGAACTGCCACCGGCCCGGGCCACCCTCCAGGGTGAGATCATAACAAATGAGGAATGGGTGCTGAGACGCTCCGACGGGGAAAAGCTCAACTGTCTTTGCAATTCAGGCCCCATCCTGGATCGCAACGGCAAAGTGATCGCAGGGATTAGCGTCTGGCGGGACATCACCGAGCGCAAACGCATAGAAGAGCAACACCGCGTCAATAATATCACGGCGCGCAAGGATATGGAGGAGGAACTGCAGGCAAAATCCAATCGTCTCCAGGAAGTCAACTCCGCCTTGAAAACTTTACTGAGGCAAAGGGACGAGGACAGGAAGGAGTTCGAGGAAGCTGTTGTGACCAATATCGAAAACCTTATCATGCCCTATGTCAAGCGATTGAAAAGCGGGCCTCTGAGCAGCTCTCAGGCCTCATTGCTTGAAATCCTGGAATCTCACCTAAAAGAACTGACATCAAAGTTTGGCAAGACGCTGGCGCTTCAATACAGGGTTCTCACGCCTACCGAAATGCGGGTCGCAGCCCTTGTAAGAGATGGAAAAACCAGCAAAGAGATCGCAGACCTGCTGTGCATCTCTGAAAAAACGGCCTCATTTCACAGGAATAATATCAGGACCAAGCTTGGCCTGCGAGGCATGGGAGTAAATCTGAGGTCTCATCTTTTGAGTCTCACCTGATATACTGGCTTTTCCCCCATATTTTCCCCTCAAATTCTTGGGCTTTAAATCCGGCCCAAAATCAGTACCTTAACCCCTGATAAAAAACAGCGGCAAAGCAATATTGTTCTGCTCGCTCAAACTTAAGCTGGACCCGGTCCGGCGATAGACTTCCGAGGGGAGCCTTGACAGCTAAGCCTTACCCTGTTGTCGTAATCTTGGATGAAGACGGCGATGATCGACTTCTTTTAAAGGAGGCATTCGAACAGTGCCGCCCGGATATAGAGGTCCATTCTTTTGGAACGAGTGAAGAACTGCTGGATTATCTGGTCCGGGACGGCAGACGCGGAGATCGGGCCGGGGCTGCCGACCTCGTCATCCTGGGCCTTCACCTGCCTTGGGAGAGCACCTTCGAGATCATAGCAACCATTAAATCAAATCCCGATCTCAAGCAAATGCCCCTGATCGTGCTAATTAGCCCGGTACCCGATGCTATAATAAAGAGGCTCTATGATCTGTGCGCAAATACCGTAATCGCCAGGCCGGTTCTCTGGGATGAACTCGTTGACGTTTTGAAAAAAACATGTGATTACTGGTTTGGGCCTTTGAAGATGTAATCCAAGATATCAGTCAAAATATTAGTCGCCTCTTTCCGCAACAAATGATAATTATAGAATCCTAACAAAGATTATCCGCACAGCGGATCAGCCGCTTCCAATCACGACAGATTCAACGTCTGGATTGGGTGAAGAATCCAGTGGTCCTGGAGAGACAGCAAAGGTAACCTCATGCAAAAGGTACTGCAATTTTCTCATGACACCGAGAAACCTGAAACCCCTTCCATGGATCTCCCTTTTCAGCAGATTCCAGACAAACCCCGTGACAGGGAACGTGTGGTTCTAGTCATGGTGGATGATGACGAAGACGACTGTATTCTTGTGAACGAGGCCCTCAAGCTGGCCTGCAACGGCTGCACTTTTCTTTGTGTCGGGGACGGTGACGAAATGCTTGATTATCTGAATAGGAGGGGCCGCTACAAGGATCTCGCGTCGTGCCCCGTTCCGGATATTATCCTGCTTGACCTCAACATGCCCAAAATGGGTGGCCGCGAGGTCCTGGAAAATTTGAAGACGGACCCCCGCTTCAGGGCCATTCCGGTGATCATTCTGACGACCTCGAGGGAACTGGATGACGTAAAGGCCTGCTACGATCTGGGGGCTAATTCGTATATCACCAAACAGTCCAGCTTCGAAGAGGTGGTTTCCTGCATCAAGACGCTTGTGGAGTATTGGACCGAGGTCGCAACCCTTCCCCACAAGAAGGCACACGCTCAGGACCCCGGCGAGCCGAGTAAACTTTCCTAGGCAGGTTTTGGGCCCGTTGGGTTTCACTCAAACAGATCCACCCAACCTAGTGCCCAGACCGGACTACTTCCCCAGGTATGCTTTTCGGATCCTTTCGTCTTTGAGCAATTTTGTGCCGGGACCTTCGAGAACCAGCGCACCGGTCTCCAGGACGTATCCGTAATCGGCTATATTGAGGGCGGCTACCGCGTTCTGCTCGATCAGGAGGATGGTCGCCCCCTCAGCGTTGACCCGTTGAATGGCCCTGAAGACCTCTTCTACCATTAGCGGCGCAAGCCCGAGCGATGGCTCATCAAGCAAAATCAGCCTGGGCCTGCTCATAAGCGCCCGGGCAAATGCCAGCATTTGCTGCTCTCCACCGCTAAGCGTCCCTGCCAATTGCGCCCGCCTCTCTGAAAGCCGTTCAAAAATCGAAAACACCCATTGGAGCCCATTTTCAAATTCGGCTACAGAGCGGTTGTATGCGCCAAGCTCAAGGTTTTCCAGGACGGTCATATTTGCAAATATGCGCCTTCCTTCAGGACTGACTGCGATACCCCGCTGAATGATACCGTGCGTGCTAAGGCGCGTTATTTCATTTCCGAGAAAAAAAACTGCGCCCGAGCGCGGCCTCACCAGTCCTACAATGACTTTGAACACGGTTGTCTTGCCGGCGCCGTTGGCGCCGATCAAAGCCGCTATCTGCCCCTCCTCAACCTTGAGGCTGACCCCCCTGAGTGCGTGTATCCCGCCGTAAGAGACGTGGAGGTCCTCAGCCCTGAGCATGAGATGAGCCTCCGAGGTAAGCTCTGATGACCTCAGGGTTGTTCCTGATTTCCACAGGCGACCCTTCGGCGATCGACAGGCCGTAGTCCATGACCTTGATGCGCTCGCAAATGCTCATGACAAATCTCATATCGTGCTCGATCAAAAAAATCGTAATGTCGCGCTTGTCCCGTACCCGGCGGATAAAATCGGCGAGCTCGATTTTTTCCATCGGGTTCATCCCGGCGGCAGGTTCATCCAGCAGGAGCATACCAGGCCCGGTGGCAAGGGCCCGGGCAATTTCGAGTTTCCGCTGAAGCCCGTAAGGAAGATTTTGAGCCTTTTCAAAAGCAAGGCGGCTTAGTCCTGCTTCTTCCAGGTATCTCAGGGACTGCTCCCGGATTCTTCTTTCCTCTCTTCTGTGTTTGGGCAGCCCAAGCATTGCGCTCAAAAACCATGAATCCATCGAATAGTGAAAGGACACCATGACGTTTTCGAGGACGCTCATATCGCCGAAAAGCTTTATGTTCTGGAAGGTGCGCGCAATGCCCCTTGCGGTAATCAGATGGGCGGGAAGCCGGCTGATATTCTCTCCGTTCCAGAATATATCGCCCATCGTGGGCTTCAAAAGGCCCGTTATCATATTGAAGACAGTAGTTTTTCCGGCGCCGTTCGGTCCGATCAGGCCTGTAAGCTCACCCCGTGCAAGAGTGATGGAGAAGCCGCTTACCGCTTTAAGCCCTCCGAACTCCTTTGTCACGCGCCGCATTTGGAAAACCGAGTTCATGGATGGGTTTGAGTCCCCCTCAATCCGGCGAACTTCGAGGCCAGAAAACTCCAACTGAGTTCCCTGCGCCCAATGATTCCCTCTCGGATGAACAAAATCACCAGCATCAGGATTAGGCTGAACACACCCATCCGCATTCCGGGAATTCCCGGAATCGTGAAGGAACCGATCGACATAGGCTGTTCCACTATTCTTAGCGCCTCGCCGCCCCATACGAAAAGCACCGCGCCGATGACGGCTCCGGTGGTGCTCCCAAGGCCCCCCACGACTATCATAATGAGCAGGTTGAACGTGAGCACAAAAGTAAAAAGACCCGGCGAGATCGTCGTTATCAGGTGTGCCAGCAGACCGCCGGCGATGCCTGAAAAAAAGGCGCTTATCAGGAAGGCGAGCATAAGGCGCCGAAACGGATCGACCCCCATCGCGCTTGCGGCCGTCTCGTCTTCCCTGATGGCCTTCATGGCCAGGCCGTAATTGCTGCCGATAAGCTTCCTGATGACAATCACGGCCAGTGCCGCTACACCCCACGACCACCACAGGTTTGTATGCGGATAGAGCCCTTTGAGTCCAAGCGGCCCGTTGGTGAGGCTTTGAGCTGTATTGCACAATACCCGGATTACCTCTCCGAACCCCAGCGTCACAATCGCAAGGTAATCGCCGCGCACGCGCAGAACTGGAAAACTGATAAGGAAGGCAAAAAGAGCAGCTACAAATCCCGCCGCAACCAGTGATACCACGAATGGGAGCTGGATCACGTTAAGCGGCCATATCACATGCTCCAGAATGAAATTGAGTTCCTTTTCCGCGGGGGTCATCGACAGCAGTGCGGAAGTGTAGGCGCCTATGGCTATGAACCCGTTGGGGCCGAGATGAAGAAGGCCGCAGACTCCGTTTATCAGGTTGTAGCTGACGGCAAGAGTGATGAAAATGGCGACGTTATTGAGTATTCTGACCTGATAGCCGGAGCCGTAACGGTCGAAGAGAAAAATACCGCCGAACAGCAAAAAAAGCGTGGCGATATTTAGCAGGAATTTAATTTTGTCACTCATTCCCTGAATCCCGGATTAGTCAATCACAGGCTCACCCATAATCCCGGTCGGTCTGAAAAGCAGCACACCGATAAGAAGCAAAAAAGCGAAAGCATCCCGGTACTCTGCCAAGCCGGGCAAAAGGGCCACGATCAGAATCTCGCAAAGTCCAAGCAGAAAGCCTCCGATCACAGCGCCGACAATGTTTCCGATCCCTCCGAGCACCGCCGCAATGAAAGCTTTCAGACCAGGAATGACACCTATGAACGGATTTATCTGCGGGTATTTCATCGCCCACATGATCCCGCCCGCGCCGGCGAGGCACGATCCGAGCAGAAAAGTGAGGGCGATGATCCTGTCCAGGTTGATCCCCATAAGCCTGGTGGTCTCGAAATCCCGCGAAGCTGCGCGCATCGCCTTGCCCGCCCTGGTTTTGAAGACGATGTAGAGCAACCCCAGTACGAGCAGCAGCGTTATGAGCGGAGAGTATATAGTGAGCACCTGGATGTGGAGACCTCCGACCAGGATCACGTGGCTGAAAAAATCGGGCCTGGGAAAAGGCTTCGGAACACCTCCAACCAACACCAGGGCAAGATTTTCCATAAGAAAAGAGGCCCCGATTGCGGAGATCAGCAATGAAATGCGCGGAGCCTGCCTCAAAGGCTTGTAGGCCGCACGATCCAGCAGAATCCCGATTGCTCCGGTTGCGATGATTGCGAGGGGAAAACTAAGAAACCAGGGAAGCGAAAAAATCAAAATTCCATAAATGGCGGCATAGGCTGAAACCATCAACAGGTCGCCGTGGGCGAAATTGATGAGCCTCAGAATTCCGTAAACCATCGTATACCCGATGGCGATCAGGGCATAAAGACTTCCCAGCGAGACGCCATTTATGAGTTGTTGTACAAAAAGAGTGGGACCCATCCCGGGCAGCCCTCCATTTGGACGTTGCAGCCAGCTATTCACAATAGGAGCAGGGCCTGAGATGTGCCTTTATAAACTTCAGACGCCTTTGGCGCAAGCTTCCCTGATGCGTTCGACCAGTTCAGATAGATCGCAGGGCTTGACGAGGTAATCAAACGCCCCGAATTCCATTCCCTCCCGGGCAGCGGTTTCCGACCCGTGCCCCGTAAGGATGATGACGGGCATTTCGGGTTCTATTTCCTTGAATACCTTCAAGACCTCTATGCCGTCCATATCTTCCATCTTAAGGTCAAGGACGGCGAGATCAAAGGATTCCTGGCGCAAAATCCGGATTGCTTCGACTCCGGACAGGGCTGTTTTCACCAGAAAATTGCGCTTGGCGAGCCTTTTCGCCAGCACCGTAACATAGCCTTCCTCATCATCGACGAGCAGAAGCTTTGTTTCTTTGCTTTGGTGCTTATCTGCGTTTATGGTGTCTCCCATCGCTTTTCAACTCATCTGCGAACTTTTGCGCAACACGGGATCAGCTAGTCCCCCCGTGAATGGGAATATGTACATGGAAAGTCGTGCCGAGCCCGACTGAACTGTCCACGGTGAGATTTCCTCCGAGCTTTCTAATGATTCCATAGCAGATCGACAGCCCCAACCCAGTACCTTTTCCGACGGGCTTGGTCGTAAAAAATGGGTCGAACATGCGCGACATAACCTCCTTGGAGATCCCGTGCCCGGTGTCCGCAATGTCCACTACCACTTTGTCCGCCTCCACCCTACTCCGGATTTCGAGCAAGCCGCCCCCGGAACCAATCGCGTCAATAGCATTATTGATCAGATTCATAAAAACCTGCTGCAATTCCGTCGGCGAGGCAGAAATAAGCGGCAGGTTCTGGTCGAGTTCGGTCTGTATTCGTATGTTGCTGAATTTTGAGCGCTGGTCGCAAATGCTCAATATTTCTTCAATTGTATCGTTCACCTGGATTTCGTGGTGAAGCGGGTCAGTCCTGCGGGCAAAGCTGAGCAGTTTATGAGTAATCTCTTTGCACCGGACTCCCTGAATGCTTATCTGCTTGAGCGAGCGCCTGAATTCTTCAACGTTTTGACACTTCTCAAGCTCCTGCTCCTCAAGCAGGTCTTCCATCCACCCCGCTTCCTCGACCATGATGGCCACAGGATTGTTTATCTCGTGTGCTATTCCGGCTGCCAGTTCGCCGATCGAGGCCAGCTTCCCCGCCTCTATTACCTGCTCGTTCATCATTTCCTTTTCCAGGTCGGCCTTTTCGATCTGCCGAACCACCTTGCGGGAGAGAAAAAGCGCAACAAGCACAATTCCCAGGCAGCCGGAGACAAAAATAGCCAGAGCAAGAACCCTTGCGCGGTTGATCTCGGAGAATGCGTCATCTTCGTCCTGCTCGTAGGCCAGCGTCCACTCGCCAGCCTTGAGCGGCATGAGAATGAAGATGATATTCCTGTTCTGGTTGCTCACTATTCCCGACACGGCATTACTGCCCGAAGAGATCGTTTTGATCTCCTGAACATTGGATGAAACAGGTGCGTCGCTTTCCAGCCCGCCCATCCTGGCCCATGAAGTCCTCCTCAGCAGGCCGGTAATGTCGGATACGAGTTCAGTCCTCGGGTGCGTCTGATACTCTCCGGCACTATTGACTATGAAAGCCGACCCTGTCTCTCCGATGCGAATTTTTTCAACCAGCGAGTTGAAAGCCACGAAATCTATCGTTGCCCGCAGAAGCCATTCGGCATCACCG
>JBEKXG010000125.1:0-9658 GCA_049512295.1 Syntrophobacteraceae bacterium | reverse complement strand
ATTCCTCTGGCATCGCCTTAAAGTTAGGTGCAACTAACTTGTGCCGGAAAAAAAACGACGATGAAAACGCCGGCTGCCACTCCAATCTTATGCGGAAAGGGTTACAAGAATCTTGTTCGATATTTCTTTTCCCAGGCTCAGGGTCCCGCCGTTCACACGAACACATCCGCAGCAAAGCATCTGCATCTCGACCCCCGGATAAATTCCCAGCGCGGCCATCCGCGCGAACAATCCCCGCTCCCCATTGACGCAGGCAACTTTGACCTTCTTTCCGGATTCGGCCTGGCAAAGAGGCACCATGGCACATTTCGGAATCGAAGGCCTGTCGCAGATTGTGCACGGGTTGTTGCCCGCCGGGTTGGAACGCATGGGTCACCTCGTGATTTTGTAGACTGGTAATTAGGTATACCAAACTCTATACACTGTCAACATCTTTTTTCGGACAGACGCATTGATTTAAGGCCTTCCAACTCATATAGCGGAAAAATGTGGATATATTTTCCGGGGTTTTGCATGCGGAAAACTGAAAAACTCACCGGGATCCACTCCTTTTCGTGGTTTTCGAGGTGATGATTTTGGTATAGACCTCGTAAGAGAGACTTAAGTATAGATGCGAGGAGACATCCATAATGGACTTGAAACGCCTTTCGCAGCAAATCGAATTTATTGTCGAGATAGACAGGCTCAAAAGCATAGTGCGCCAGACCCTCCTGGTGGATGGCTCCAGGCAGGAGAATTCCGCCGAGCACTCATGGCATCTGGCGGTCCTGGCAATGGTGCTGGCGGAGCACTCCAGGGCGCCGGTCAATCTTTTTCGAGTGCTTAAAATGATCCTGGTCCACGACCTTGTTGAAATCGATGCGGGGGACACCTACTGCTACGATGAAGAAGGAAACAGGGGCAAAGCGGAGCGCGAGAACAGGGCGGCGGACCGGATTTTCAGTCTTCTGCCCGGAGACCAGGCCGCCGAGTTTCGTTCCCTCTGGGAGGAGTTCGAATCCCGGCAGACGGCGGATGCTATTTTCGCCGCCGCCCTGGACAGGCTTCAGCCGCTTTTGAACAATTTCAGGGCCGGTGGGGTTATGTGGCGAAAACACGGGATAAGAAAAGAGCAGGTTTACTTGAGAAACGGCCCCATAGAGGACGGGGCGCCGCTTCTGTGGGACTATGCGGAGAAAATGATCAAAGATGCAATCGCAAAAGGCTGGATCGGCGAATAACACCTTGCGGGGCGTGAAAATTTTTTCGCGCCCGGGGCGCGCGTCTGGCGCTCCCGTCAATCCCGATATGCGCTGTCCGACTTCCACCCTCCGGGCGAGGGTCGTCTGCTGGCTTCTGTATGATTTCGGCATGGCGTGGTTTTCCATGGTCGTGCTCACCGCCTATTTCATTCTCTATTTCAAGGAGGTCATAGTCGGAGAAAAAGGTTACGCAGATTTCCTGTGGGGTGTGGCCGTATCCACGGCCATGGCTGTTTCGGTACTCCTTTCGCCGATCCTGGGGGCGACCGCCGACGCAAGCGGCAGGAAGAAGAGCTTCATGGCGGCGTTCGCGGGCATATCCATACTCAGCATCTTTTCGCTGTATTTCATCGGACCGGGCCAAAAAGCGTGGGCGGTATTTCTGGTCAGCGCAGGCTATATGGGCTACACGCTGGCCATGACTTTCTACAATGCCTTCCTTCCCGAGATAGCCGCTCCGGGTTCTATCGAAAAGTTATCGGGAATAGGCTGGGGGTTCGGCTATATCGGAGGGCTTGCCGCCCTGGTCTGCATGAGCTTCATGGTCCCGAACGTGGCCGGGGGAAAATCGATCCTTCTGCTGGCCGGGGCGGTTTACGGGATTTTTGCGCTCCCCTCTTTCATCGTTTTCAAAGACTCGCCGAAAGGCAGCGCAACAGGAGGGGCGGCCCTAAGCGACGGCTTCGCCCGGCTTATTCTGACTTTCCGGGAAATTCGCTCACTAAGAAACATCTTCATATTTCTCATAGCATATTTTTTCGTGAGCGATGCCATATCGACCGTAATCGTCTTTTTCTCCTCTTATACTGTTCACACACTGCAGTTCACCGTAAAAGAGAATGTTGTGCTCCTTATGCTTATCCAGCTATCCGCCGCAGCCGGGGCAGCCGCCGCCGGAGTGCTCGCCAGTCGAATCGGCATACTGCGCACGATCACCATCACGATAGTGATCTGGATATTGGCTCTGTTCGGAATATTCGCTCTTTCGGGCATCTCCGCTTTCTATGCCCTGTCGGTTTGCGCCGGATTGGTTCTGGGCGGGACTCAAGCAACAGCGCGGAGCTACATTGCAATCGAGGCCCCCGAAGGTAAGAAAGCCGAGTTTTTCGGCTTTATGACCTTCAGCACCAAGATAGCCGCCCTATTCGGCCCCCTGCTCTACGGGACCATATCCAGCCGGACCAACAACCCGCGCATAGCCATACTGTCGCTGGAGGCGCTGTTCATCCTGGGGCTGTTTTTCATGCTCATGGTTCCCCGCGCAGATAATCGGGAACGCGCACAGAAAAACAGGACTGAAGACTGAGGACCGAGGAAAAATCTCGCGCTGGTAACGGAGAAGCACAAAGAAAAGTTGTTATTGGCATGTCATATGCTTTATGGACCTTTAGCATTTAATTGGAGCGTTTTTTGCTCTCAGGATTCCAATCGTATACTTCATACGGCCCTACGGAAACCATTTTATAGCTGCTACTCGACCGGGCGTCGATACGAGGATTGCCGGAATATGGATGATGAGATTCGCATTCTGATTCTCGAGGACAGGAAAGAAGACTCTAAGCTCATCGAGCGTGAGTTGCGCAATGGCGGATTGTCCTTTGAGGCTCTGGTGGTCGAAACGGAAGACGCCTACATCAGGGGGATCGATGAGTTTAGACCCCGGTTGATTCTGGGTGGCTACAGGCTTCCTGCTTTTGACGGTTTAACAGCGCTGTCTATTGCTGTGGAGAGGTGTCCTTGTGTGCCTTTCATTTTAGTATCGGGAACTATAGGAGAAGATCTGGCCGTCGACGCAATGAAGCAGGGTGCTACGGATTATGTCCTGAAACAGCGGCTTTCGAGGCTTGTCCCAGTCGTCAGGAGGGCCTTAAAGGAAGCTGAAACACAGAAACTCCGAATGCTGGCCGAACAGGAACTCCACCGGGTTAACAGGCTCTATAATGTGTTGAGCCAGGTGAACCAGGCTATCGTGCGCGTCAAATCAAAGGACGAATTACTCTCTACAGTGTGCCGACTGGTTGTCGAGCGCGGCACAATCGATCTGGCGTGGATAGGCTGGCTCGATCCGGAGACGTCCAGTATCCACCCCATAGCCAGTTTTGGGCAACAGACCCGGATGTTGACCGAGGCTAACTTCTACGCCAGCGGTTACCCGGAGGGGCAAGGCAACCTTGGGAAGGCAATTCGGGAAGGCAAGTCATTTGTATGCGATGAGTGTGACGGCCGCCAGTGTCTTTATCCCACCGAACAAGCGCCTGTCCGATTTGGGTTTCAATCCTGCGGTTCGTTTCCACTCCGGTTTCAAGGCGATTTATGCGGCGCTTTGACTCTTTGCGTGGCCGAAAAGGGGTTCTTCCATGAGCGAGAGATAGAGCTGTTGGAAGAGGTGGCGGCGGACGTCTCGTTTGCGTTGGACAAGATCGAGGGCGACACGCAGCGTGATCGCCTCCGCGAGAAGTTCGAGCATCAGTCCACGTTCCTTCAGATTCTCATGGATGCCATTCCTGACCCGGTGTTCTACAAAGACACTCAGCTTCGCTATCTCGGGTGCAACAGGGCATTCGAACGGGTAATCGGAATGGACAGAGACCAGACCGTTGGAAAGAGAGCCGATGGTTTCTGGCATAAAGACCTGGCTGACATTTTTTATCGCACTGACCGTGAATTGCTGGCGAACACCGAACAGCAGACTCTTGTTTTCGAGTGGACGCTGCAGAATCCCGATGGGACCCGAACAGACTTCCTTAACCGGAAAGCTGTCTTTCGAAACAAGGACGGCACGCCGGGCGGCATCATCGGCGTGATGGTGGACATTACAGATCGCAAGCGCACGGAGGATAATCTGCGGGAGAACGAGGAACGGTTCCGCGCATTTTTTGAGAACGCTGCGGTGGGCGCTGCCGAACTCGATCAGGAAGGGCGGTTTGTGACTGTCAATGAGCAGCTATGCCGTATTACTGGCTATGATGAATCGGAACTTCTCGGGATGGCTGTTTCCACTCTGTCCGGCTCCGCTGACCTGGAGTCGGAACGTGGGCATTTGATGCGATATCTCCAGGGGGAAGCGGGGGATATATACGACGTAGAAAAACGTTACATCCGAAAAAACGGGGACATCTTTTGGGTACAAGTCGCCGCGAGATTGATCTTCGATTCAAATGGCCGGCCGATACGCTCCGCAGGCTTAATTATGGACATCACCGAGCGCAAAGCAGCGGAGGCCGCGTTGCGCAAGGCGCATGAGCTGGCCTTGTGGCTGGGAAGATTTCCCGAGGAGAACCCCAACCCGGTGGTTCGAGTGTCGCTCGAAGGAATCGTTCTTTATCGCAATCCCGTTGCAGCGGAGCTGCCCGGCTGGGCGTGCGAGGCCGGCAGACCGCTGCCCGATGATCTTCTCGCGCTGTTCCGGCAGACCGTGGAAGAAGGGCAGGAGGAGCCGCCTGATATTGAACTTAACGGAAGAATTTTCTCCCTCACGGTCGCTCCATTCGATGCTGAAGGCTACGCCAACATCTATGGCCTCGACATAACCGGACGCAGGCGCTCGGAACTGGCACGCTCGAAGTCTTTAGAACAGCAAAGGCGTTTGAATCAGTTGCAACAGGCTCTGCTTGGTCCCGGCGAAATGTCACAGAAGCTGAAAATGATCACCGGCGGCGTAGTGGAGATTTTTGGAGCCGACTTCTGCCGCATCTGGCGCCTTGGCCCCGGCGATCTCTGTGAGCACGGCTGTGTGCATGCATCCGTGACCGAAGGGCCGAATGTTTGTAAGAATAGAGATCAGTGCCTCCACCTTATGTCCAGTTCAGGGCGGTACACTCATACCGATGGGGCGACCGGCCGGCGCGTTCCTCTCGGGGCCTACAAAATCGGACTTGTGGCAAGTGGTCGGGAGCACAGGTTTCTGACTAATGACGTTGTGCGCGACCCCCGCATAGACGACCGCGAGTGGGCCAGGGAACTTGGCCTGGTGTCGTTTGCGGCCTACCAGATTCGTCCGCCCGACGGCGAGACACTCGGCGTTCTGGCGCTTTTCAGTAAACAGGCGATTAGTCCCGAGGAAGATGCCCAACTGGATTCTTTGAGCACCTCTATTGCCCGGCTGATCAGTGCGGCTCAAGCCGATGAAGCGTTGAAGGACGAAGTGATCCGGCGACGAATCCTGTTCGAACAATCGAGGGACGGAATCGCCGTCATCGATCAAAACGGAAAGGTCACCGAAGCAAACCAGAGCTTTGCCGACATGCTGGGCTACTCGGTCGAGGAAGTCCATCAACTCCACGTGTGGGATTGGGACGCTGAAAGGACACGCGAGCAACTGGAGGAACGGTTCCGGAGGAACTTCATCCCCGGCGAGCGGTTCGAGAGACGACACCGCCGCAGGGACGGAACCGTTTTTGACGTTGAGGTCTGCATCAATGGGGTGGTAGTTGCGGGGGAGAAGCTGGTGTATTGCGTGCATCGGGATATTTCTGAGCGCAAGGCCGCTGTGGCCGCGATCCAGGAAAGCGAGTGGAGATTCAGGGCGATCAGCGACTCAGCTCAAGATGCGATCATTTTGCTCGACAAACAGGGGACGATCACGTTTTGGAACCCCGCTGCAGAGCGAATCTTCAAGTACAGCGCCGATGAAGCGGAGGGACAAAACGCTCACTCGCTGCTCGCTCCGCAACGGTATCTCGACGCACACTTTGCGGCCTTCCGTGAATTTGCAAAAACAGGCCGGGGACAAGTGGTGGGTAAGACCCTGGAACTATTCGCCCTCCGCAAGGGTGGAGAAGAATTTCCCATCGAGCTTTCTCTTTCCGCCTTCCGGATGAACGATTTGTGGCACGCCGCCGGCATTGTTCGCGATATTACCGGGCGTAAACGGGTGGAACAGGAGCTGCGCGACAGCGAGGAACGGCTCAAAATGGCTTTGACCGCTTCGCGTATGGGGGTTTGGGAGTGGAATGTAAGGACCGGCAACGTCTTTTTGTCGCCGCAGTGCTACGACATTTTTGGAATAAAGAGCTTCGACGAGAAGATTGGATCTTTAACGAACCTCATCCATCCGGAGGACCGCGCCGGCACATGGATGAAGATCGATAAGGCACTGAGAGACAGGACCGTTTACAGGGATGAATTCCGCATTATCCAACCTGGTGCCGGGGTGCGCTGGGTGTCGGGCCTCGGGATGGCCGAATATGATCCGGACGGTGAGCCGCTGCGGCTGATAGGCATTATGCAGGATATTACCGAGCGAAAGCAGTTGGAAAAGGAACGTAATCAAGCCGAAGCAAAGCTCAGGCAGGCTCAAAAATTGGAAGCCCTGGGCACACTTGCCGGAGGAGTAGCCCACGATTTCAACAATATCCTGGGGATTATCGTGGGCTACACGGAAATTTCCAAAATGGAGCTGGGGAAAGGAAGCCCGATAGCGAACAGCCTGCAGGAAGTGCTCAAGGCAAGTAAGAGGGCCAAAGAACTGGTGCAGCAAATACTTGCTTTCTGCCGCAGGTCCGATCAGCAAAGAATGCCGGTACAGATCGAGTTGATAGTGAATGAGGCCATGAGAATGCTCCGCTCATCCCTGCCGTCAACTATTGAAGTGAAAACGGATCTACAGACCAAAGCCCTTGCACTGGCCGATCCGAGCCAGATCCACCAGGTGCTGATGAACCTGTGCACAAATGCCGCCCATGCAATGCCGGATGGCGGGGTCCTCGAAGTGAGCCTGACTGAGTTCCACCTCGGGCCGGAATCCATTCAGCCTCATTCAGGCCTGCAACCCGGGCAATACCTGAAGCTTACCGTCAAGGATACGGGACACGGCATCCCTCCGGCTATTATTGACCGGATCTTCGATCCTTTTTTTACTACCAAAGAAACAGGCGAAGGGACCGGGCTGGGACTCTCAGTCGTTCACGGAATTGTGGAAAGCCATGGAGGAACGATCAAGGTGAATAGCTTCCCCGGCGATGGAACCTCGTTCACGGTGCTCTTACCTGCCCGTGAAAGCGCATCGGCCTCACAAAAGGTAGAGGCCGCCAGTCTAATCCCTCGCGGGAAAGAGCATATTCTTGTAGTTGATGATGAGCCCGCATTGGGTTTAATCCTGAAGCGGACGCTCGAGGATTTGGGATATACGGTGGATTGTCGAACCAGCGGTATCGATGCCCTGGTGATTTTCCGCCGGCAGCAGACCGAAAAGCCCTTCGATCTTGTTATCACGGACATGACGATGCCTGAACTGACGGGTACCGGTCTGGCCCGGAAACTTTACGAGCTGCAACAGGACCTCCCCATAATACTGCTTACAGGTTACAGCCGGAAAATTGATGCAGAAATGGCAAAAAGTCTAGGGATTCAGGGATTCCTGATGAAGCCGGTGCCCATGGAGGAACTTGCCAGAACGGTGAGGACCGTACTGGACCAGAGAACGAAATAAGGAGTTTGTGACATTATGGAGAGGAAGTCCCTGGTATCCGGGGGCATCCGGAGGTGCAAATGACTAATCCAATGATTCAACGGATTTTGATCGTAGACGATGAAGAAGGTTTTAGAGGCATGTTACAGGGAATGCTCCTTAAACTCCATTGTTTTCAATGCGACACCGCTCCCGGTGCATCAGAGGCTTTGGATAAACTCGCTAAACATAGATACGACCTCGTGATTTCGGATATTCGGATGCCGGGCAGTGACGGACTGCAATTCATGATAGCAGCCAAAGAAAAATACCCTGAACTGGACTTCATCATTATGACTGCCCATACTGCCGATTATGAGTTTAGTGATATCATCAGCGCCGGTGCAACGGATTTCATTGCAAAGCCATTTACCTGGGGAGAACTCGTCGCCAAGGTCGAAAGGATCGAGAAGGAGCAGAATGTGCTCCGGGATTTGAGAGAAGCCAATCTCGAACTCTCCGAGTCCTTTGACCGGCTCAAATGGGTTCTGGAAGATTCAGTCAAGGCCCTCGGCGCCGTACTTGAGATGAAGGACCCCTATACAGCGGGTCATCAGAAACGGGTGTCGGATATCGCCTGCAAAATCGCCGGAAGCATGGAGCTTTCCCATGAGCAAATAACAGCAATCCGGCTGGCAGGGCTGGTGCATGATATAGGCAAGATCTCCGTGCCTTCCGAGATTCTATCCAAGCCTTCAAAACTCGACGAACTGGAGTTTGCGCTGATCAAGCGTCATCCGAGCACCGGATTTGATATTTTGAAGCGCATATCGTTCCCCTGGCCCATGGCCAAGATCGTGCTCCAGCATCATGAAAGATTGGACGGTTCCGGATATCCGACGGGTCTATCCAGTGATGAGATTCTCATTGAAGCCAGAATCATCGCCGTGGCGGACGTGGTCGAGGCAATGAGTTCTCACAGGCCGCACAGGCCCGCGCTTGGTGTGGCAACGGCTTTCGCGGAGATCGGAAGGAACAGGGGTGCCCTCTACGACGCTTTTGTGGTCGATGCTTGTTTGAGGCTTAAAGATTACTGTTTATGTCTAGACTCATCCCGCATTGCCCGGCACTCAACTGAAGCGGCTCTGTCCCCGGAATAACGCTGGATTTGGCCTGCCCCTCTCGTCTGATCCACCAAACGATCAGAAATCTGGAACTCCCCCATCACCAAGAGGGATTAACCGCTCTGCTCGCCTCGCAATCTTCTTGAAGTGGCCAGGGTCCTTTCCATTACCGTTGCCTTGCTTCCCATGGACCACAAGCCCCGTTGACGGACTCCCGCCGATTTTCAGCGCCACTGATTTTCTGTACATCGATTCAGTGCTTCCGGCAACACCTTTGCCCTTCGAACCATCAACCAGAGTCTTTAGTTCTCTCACAAAATGTTTCACCTGTTCTGCCCGGGAGTTCATCTCCTCGGAAGCCGAAGCCGATTCCTCGGCACCGGCGGCGTTTTGCTGGACCACTTTGTCCATTTCACTCACGGCCTTATTGATCTGCTCTATGCCCTGGGCCTGTTCGTGGGATGCTGCGGTAATCTCGCCAACCAGTTCGTTCGACCTCCCGACACTGACTGCGACATCCCGGAACTCCTGTTCGGTTTTACCAACCAGTTCGAAACCCTCCTTTACCTTCTTGACGGTACCTTCAATGAGGTTGGCGGTGTTTTTTGCGGCTTCAGCCGCCCTCAATGCGAGGTTCCTGACTTCATCGGCAACCACCGCAAAACCCGCTCCGGCTTCTCCGGCACGAGCCGCCTCCACCGCAGCGTTGAGAGCAAGAAGGTTGGTTTGAAACGCAATTTCATCGATTGTTTTGATTATTTTGGAGGTTTCTTCGCTTGCCCTGGATATTTCTCCCATGGAGGCGCTCAATCTTTCCATGGACTGACCGGCCCGTGAGACTGTCTCCCTGGTTCCCGTCATCAACTGGTTGGCTTGGGTTGAATTATTGGCGTTCTGCTTTGTCA
>JBEKXG010000124.1:0-13902 GCA_049512295.1 Syntrophobacteraceae bacterium | reverse complement strand
TGGATGAAAAAGGAATAAGCTTGGAAGTCTTAACACATTATTGATAGGTTATTCCTCTGCTGTCGCCTGGGGGATTTTGACCCGGCCACAAGTGGGGGATTTTGAAGTGGCCATCCGGGGAGGGAATACACAGTGGAGTATTTCCTGAAGGCGAGGCTGGCGACAATCGCTTAATACAATATATTCTTGTTTATCTACAAGTAGGTAAGAATGCCGATAACTATTGGCAAAGTGGTGAAACAGCCTATTCCATACTTAGGCAAGAACTGCTCTATGAAACGGATAAGAGCAAGTTATTGCAGGAATGGCTGCAAGCAATCCAAGAAATGTGTGTCCAACTTAAACATCTGAACGATTGTATATTGGGCAGTGAACCGTCAGTTATGAATCCATCACCTATATGTAATGGTAGAACCATTAAGGATGATTACGATATTATTATTCGTTCTTTGGGTTTATCACCACGTAGTATAGCAGTGATGCTTAGATTCAGGGCGATGTATAGTAGGGAATGGCATGAGAGTTTTCCTATGAAATGTATTAATTGTCCAGATTCACCTAAACCTTTATCAGACCATCTCAATCAAATTCGAGGTGGAACTAAAAATAGTGAGATTTACAAACTAATTGATAACCTTGAGACACAAATTGCATCCTTTGATGCACAGATTCATCCATATCACTTTGAATGCTCTATGTTGCAAGTCGTAGAACGTATGGAGTTACTTATATGGAAGCGTTACGACCCTAGAGGTACTTTCAAGGATAAATGGAATGCGGTCTTTGGCAATAGCGCATTTACTGCTCACGATGCAGTAGTTGCGTGGTATAGCTGGTATTATACAGAATGCGATTTTCCTAGGTTTATTCAGGATAATGAACATGAACCTACTTTCCGCTATATTCTAGGAGAGTATGAATCTTACATAAATGGCGGAATCAATATCCATTTTGACAACGATTTGACCTTAGAGCATATTTTTCCAAAAAATCCAAATCCAAAACCACCTCCCAATTTCGGGTTTGGAACTAATCCAAATGATTATGACCGTTTTATTAATAGAGTAGGCAATCTAACATTTGTTTATCAAAACGAAAGTTTAAGTAATGCAACGCCTGACATCAAGGCACATCGCTACGTGCAATCTGTGGACGGAATATCTAAATTTCAGCCAGCAATGACAAGACAGATTGGGTCTCAACTTATCCCACTAACCACAGATTATTCTGCTTATCGAGATGCATTGAGAGTGCGTTGTACTGAAATGGCTCTGTTTAGTTTAAAACGTTTTTTTTTCAGATAACACCTCAGATCAAGCTACATTGGTTCGCAATGTGCCGCTAAATACTCCGGTAGAGTTATGAAAATCATTGCGTCCGCAATCTTAGGGAGTAAGATGTTTCTCAAATCGGACAGTTAAGTTTCCATTCAGTGGGTATCGGCTACTGGTTGAAAAGTCTCAACTGCGTAGCGAAGAAAATCCCGAAATGCTTGACTGGAGTGAAACATGCAAATCAGGTGCATCTACAACTCTCCACGTGAAACCTGTAAGGCGGTGTTGGAATTGTATAAATCACCGAAAGAGAAAAAACGCCTCTTCGCCATTCAGTACAATCGGTTTTTATCTCAGTCCACTACGTGGTGGCTGTCGCCCGTGGGGGTAAATCCCGCCTACAAATTCGGGAAGTTCGGTTTCGTGCCATGCGGAGATGGAGAGATCAGAATTTGTCTTTATGTCGAAAAAGGTCTTGGGCGAGAGTCTCAGGCACCCAAAACGCAGATTATGGACTCTACTTGGTTCTGGCACACATTTCTCAACGGAATGGAAACTGATCGATTTTATTCGGCACTGAATTCGATCCAATCTGAAGCCGGTGTCCAACCAGAAGTCTACATTGAATCTTTCGTTTGCTCTCAGAAGGATTCTGTGAGCTTCCTGTGGGAATCTCCTGCTGGAAGATTGTCTGCCGTGAGAGAGGATTCTCAGGGTGCGACTCTTGCCGATATGGATAATGTTTCTAATCTTCGGTCTTTGGTTGAATGCTTACGTGGGCTAACGTCCGAAGCTTTTGTCTGGATCGATTTGATGGTCGGCATCCGAGTGGGACTGAAAGGTGGTGGTTTCGATGCATGGGATGCATGGGCAATCGAGAAGAATTTACTGCAACATTTGGAGCCGTGGGTGAGGTGACTAAGGTCACATCATCGATCAGGCGCAACTTAATGCATCATTCCGATTCATGCTGCTCTTTTTGCTAATGTGCGATTCTCACGGATCCGATAAAACTGAACCACTTGTCTCCCAGTAAGCAGGAGCAATTCCATGATCCGATCTACTTCAGCCATCTAAGATACCCTCTCATGTGGAGTGAATCTGGCTGGCGGGAACATCCCGGTGAGGACGGACTCTTCCGCATCTCTGTCCAAAGAGCGTACTCTGTATCTTAAGCAACGGATTGTGGCTCTTAGGGTCTTTCTTCTCCGGCCCTAAATAGAAGAATCGGAGCGATGAGCCGGGAACGAAAGCACGAAACATCACTCCGATTCAATTATATCGTGCATCGGCGGCCGCGGCCACTATCACCTTTTTCTCAACGCCACCTCATCTCTTAGGTAGCGTGTGAACAAAGTCCTCTGCCGACCGACCATAATCATCGGATCGAGGTTAGTTCTTAGGCGGCACCACCCGATAGTCTTTTACAACAATCCCTTGTTTCTTCTGGCCCACAACACAGGCATTCACCCATATCCTGCTTCCTGTTGCAAGCCTCCTTATGTGTCCGCGTCGTAAATGTATTCGGGGCGACTGGCGATTCGAGCCTGTTGCCTCCGAAGAGGATTCGGCAGTTGTCCGAGGCGCGACTATTTCAAGAATCTTATAACTGAAAAGTGGCAGTTTCCCTTTCAGTGCACGCTTTTTATTTACACGTGCAATGGCTTCAGGTCTCTCACCATCCCGAATCTTTACGTTGCTACAACTCAGTGCAAGCAGGAAGCAAGTCAGTGCGTTGACTTCGTCTATAACATCTAGATATCCCTGTCTGCGGGTCTCCTCCCGGCCTAGAGCGGCCACCTTGTTTTCGAGGTACTCTGGAAGGATCGGAAATAAATCAAATCCGAGTCCTGACGGTTTCTTGCTGCTGCCCACATAATCATAATAGGTCAAAGAATCGAGTGGATAATTCTGCTTGCGCGGAATGGCAACTCCGTAGACAGGAAGGGTCCAAAACCTTTTGGTCTGGTCGTACCAAATCGGAATTACGGTCACAACGCCTTCCTTGTATTTTTTCGAATCGGAAATGTCTTTCGCAACACAGATGCGCTTGGGGGCAGGATACTCCTGCACAGGGTCATGGTCAGCCGCTTCAACGCAAGAGTACTCCAAGGCGGTGCACTCATATGGAAGTTTCAGTAAATCGGAATCTTCTGGCGACAATGGCCGTTCGGCTTCAAACAGCCTGCCTCCATCAGGCAGCATGAACTTCACGGACTTCTGAAGCATGCCAACAATATCGTCCAAAAAAGCAGCCGATTTGTGGTGTCCGAAAGAATCCGCTTCTCTTGCAAACTCCGATAGGTCCTTCATCGCCGAGGCTGAAT
This sequence comes from Syntrophobacteraceae bacterium, assembly GCA_049512295.1. Classification (GTDB taxonomy): domain Bacteria; phylum Desulfobacterota; class Syntrophobacteria; order Syntrophobacterales; family Syntrophobacteraceae; genus SbD1. The sequence goes on along the minus strand of JBEKXG010000124.1, from coordinate 10,301 downwards.
AGTTATACAATCATTGCCCTCTCTTGGTCATTGGCTTCCGATTTCGAGTTGTTTTCGAATCAAATCGCAGAGGCTGTCCTTCAATTCCGAATGACGCGGAACCGGGGCTTTCTTGCCGGTCTTCGGATTCATGTATATGTCGTGGCGGCCGCCGTGGCGCTTCAGAAAACATCCCGCTTGAACCAGCTCACGAATAAAGGTTTGCCGGTTCACACTTCCACCACAAGTTCTTTGGTGTGAACGTCGGGACGAGGTGCTGTCTCTTCATCTGCCATCATCATCTGATAGGCGTCCTTTATATTTTCCTCCAACTCATCCATTGACTCACCCTGGCTGAAAACGCCGGGAACTTCTTTTAGCCTGCCCACGTACCAGCCATCATCGGTCCAATATTCCAGCGTGAAGTGCCTCAACATGGCCAAACCTCCTGTGGTCGCCATCATTCTTGGTGGACAAATCCCAACCCTCCTTTTAATATAGATTCGCGAATTAAACCACTGTCACTTTTTTGTAACCGCCAACCTCAAAAAGTTCATTCCAAAACCGAACAAGACCAAAAATGCGCTGAAATTTAGCTTGTCATTGCAAAATGTTACGGGGGGCTGGTTTAGCCCCCATTTTCGAAAACCGACTGAAAATCCTCGTTTCCTCAGTTCGATTCCGAGCCTCGCCACCAGAAATTCCGGGCACCTGGCGAAGACCTCGCCGGGTGCCTTTTTTGTTTCGGGGAATTCCCGGAATTTTTACAAGCATACTACAACCACTCGCGGGTTTTACTCCACAATCTCGATGTCGATGGCAGCGGTCCCTCTTCCCATTTTCTGCCGCTACTCTTGCTACGATCCGATCATTCTACAGGATGGCCTGAGCCACAAGAGCCCCCTACAGTTTTTCGGGCGGCATGGCTACAAAACCCCCAGTCAGGTCCGCGCCCAGCAGATGCAAACGAAGCTCCAAGCAGGATAACAGGGTCCACGCGAGTCGAAGGGATCTGCTCAGGGCGCCATTGTCCCGGGCAATGAAAACGCTACTTGGATCGCAACATTGCATTTAACGCATCCGACTGTCCAAAAAACTGTGGGCTGCTACAGGTTGTAAAAAAAATGCTTGACTGAGCAGCCAAGATCCGTTTAAGATTAAGAAACTGAGTTTCATAATATGAAAAGTCTTTTTCGGATAGGAAAACCCAACCGTGAAATTGGCCTCCATCGAAAAATGTCTTTCCATCATTGACCTGCTGAGCAATAGCCCCCATGGATTACGACTCTCGGAGATCGGCAATGCCCTCAACTTGCCTTCCAGTTCAGTCCACCATATCCTGAGCACTCTTTTGCCCCACGATTTCGTCAATCAGGATCCAGCTACTAGAAAATACGCTCTGGGATACCGCTTCCTTGAAATGAGCCGGCGAATCCTCGACCACTTTGACATCCGCCATCTTGCTCGATACGATCTGCGGCAACTCCAAGACCTTTGTGGGCAAACCGTCCACCTTGCCGTGCTGCAGCATAATAAAGTTATTTACATCGATAAAGTGAGTTCGTCCGTTGGGCTGTCCCTGGCCACTTACGTAGGTTTCGCCACCGACCCTCACGCAGCAGCCGGAGGGAAGGTGCTGTTGTCCGAACTTCCGGAAAGCGAACTTAAAAGAATATTCCCTACCGGCAGGTTGAAGCAATACGGCAAAAAGACCATTACCGGCATCCCGGATCTGCTTCAAGAACTCGGCAAAATTCGCCGGCAGGGCTATGCCCTCGATGATGAGGAGTATTATGAAGGCGTCCGGTGTATAGCCGCGCCGATAAGAGCCGGCGGCAAAATCGTGGCCGCTTTAAGCATAACCGGGTCTATCTTCGCCATGACCGATGAACGGATTGGGGGCGAATACAAGGACATGGTCGTTCAGACCGCCAGCAACATTTCGGCGCGGCTGCAGTGGTGATGAATTCGTAATAAGTCTCAAAATGACGAATCCGGGCCTCGCAACTCGCAGAAAAGTTGAAGTGGAGTTTTGGGAAAGGAATATGAAAGGTAATTTCATATTATGAAATTAGATGCGAAAACAAGTGGTTAATTCGCGTCTATCACTCAGAAGGCCAAGGCCCCTTAACTGTATCATGGCCATCGCCGCCCTTGATGACCGTAAGTATGCTGCAGACCTTCCGTTCTTCTTTTGGCGGCGAGTGACGAGGCAAGCCCGGCAGGGCCTTCTGCGGATTACGTGATCGCGCAGGATGCCACTACTGCCGCCGAATTAGAGGAGGCGTTATGAAAATCACTCTGGGTGCCGTAGTTGAGGGAGGGACCTCTGTCAATTATCGAACCGGAAGCTGGCGAGACCAGCGGCCGGTTATTTATTCCGAATCCTGCAAAGACTGCGGAATCTGCCGCGAAGTCTGTCCTGACTCGTCCGTACACGAAACCAACGGACAATATTCCATTGACTATGAGCATTGCAAGGGCTGCGGCCTATGTGCATACGAGTGCCCAGTCCATTGCATCAAAATGGTACCCGAGGATAAGTAGCCATGGGTGATGTCAAGGTTGTTGAAGGTTCCGAAGCCGTAGCTTGGGCAGTTAAAGCGTGCCGCCCGCAGGTAGTTTCCGCCTATCCCATCAGCCCTCAGACGCATATTGTTGAAACTTTAGCCCGCCTGGCTGCTGACGGTGATTTGGATGCGGAATACATTAGAGCCGAGTCGGAGTTTTCCGCCGCCAGTGTCTTAGCCGGAGCTTCCGCCGCCGGGAGCCGTGCCTATTCCGCCTCCTCATCTCAAGGCCTCCTGCTCATGACCGAAGTCCTGTATGCCACTGCAGGTATGCGGCTGCCTTTTGTCCTCACTGGTGTCAATCGGTCCATCTCCGCCCCCATTACGATTCAGGTCGACCACCAAGACACCATGTCCCTGCGTGACTCGGGCGTCATCCAGTTGTACGTGGAAAGTTGCCAGGAGGCATACGACGTTCATATCGCCGCTTTCAAGATTGCTGAAGACCCTTGCATCCTGCTACCGGTCATGGTCTGTATGGATGGCTGGATCCTAACACATTCCTATGAACCAGTCAGTTTCCTGGGCCAGGAGACTGTGGACACGTTCCTCCCTCCATTCAAACCGACCAACTACCTGGATGTGAACAACCCCAAGACCTGGGGGTCGTACGCCGAAGAAAACATGCTTATGGAATTTCGCTACTCCATTCAACAGGCCATGAATTACAGCAAATCGCGCATAAAGGAAATCTTCTCCGAACTGGCCTCCCTGACGGGCCGTGACCACGGTGGTCTTATCGAGACCTACTATACCGACGACGCTGATGTAGTCATGGTGGCACTGGGGTCAGTTACGGGCACCATCAAGGTGGCCGTGGACGAGCTTCGCTTCTCAGGGAAGAAAGTGGGCTTGGTCAAGATCCGCTGCTACCGCCCCTTCCCCCACGAAGACATCTGGGAAGCGGTCCGGAGCGCCAAGGTTGTAGCTGTTCTGGACGCCAATGTGTCACTCGGCAGCGAGGGAGCCATCAGCATGGACTTGAAAGCCAAAATGTGCAGCCGACCGGGGGCTCCGCGAGTTCTTGGCCTGATTGCCGGCCTCGGCGGTCGCGAAGTCAACACCGGAACTGTCAGTCAGATTTTGGACTTAGCGCTGGAAGCGCTTGAATCTGAAACTTGGCTCCCGGAACCTCACTGGATGGACCTCAACACTGTCATCCTGCCGTAGTGGGAGATAGACATGGAATCAGCCGTCAATTACTGCGAAGAGCTTCTCGCCGCCGGACACCGGGCCTGCCATGGTTGTGGCATGGCCCTTGGCGTCAGGCATATACTCAAAGCCACAGGCAATAACGTCATTGTGGTTACGCCCACAGGTTGCCTGGAGACCTTCACTTCACCGTATGGCTATTCGGCCTGGCGGGTCCCCTGGCTCCATCACCTCTTCGAAAACGGGCCGGCTGTGGCTACAGGAGTCGCCGCCGCCCTCAAGGCCCAGGGGCGGAACGATGTGCGCGTAGTAGCCATGGGCGGGGATGGCTCCACTTTCGATATCGGCTTTGGCTCCTTGTCCGGTCTGTTGGACCGCGGAGACGATGTTCTCTACATTTGCCTGGACAATGGCGCATACATGAACACCGGTGGTCAACTGAGCGGCGCCACTCCCATCTATGCCTCGGCCACCACCGCTCCGGCGGGGGCGGTTTCCATGGGCAAAGACCGAGGCAAAAAGAATCTGCCGGCCATCGTGTCGGCCCATGGCGTGCCTTACGTTGCCACTGCATCGGTCGCCTATTTCAAGGATCTGGAAAAGAAGGTCAGAAAAGCCATGCAGTTTCGTGGCCCTCGCTACATCCAAGTGGACACCCCCTGCCCTTCAGGTTGGGGCTTCCCTTCAGACCGTACTCTGGAGGTCGGCAGGCTGGGTGTCCAGAGTGGGTTAGTTCCCGTCTTTGAGATGGAAAACGGAAGAATCACTAACGTCCGCCACATCAAACAAATCCCGATCTTGGACTATCTCAAAGCCCAGAAACGTTACCACCACCTGATCGATGGACAGGAGGGGAACCCGCAACTCCGGGCTCTTCAGACCTTAGCGGATGAGAATATCAAGAAACTGGGGCTGACTCGTGCAGACATCGATGAAGAATAACCCCTAACCGCATTCAAGGAGAGGCTGATGATGATGGAACGGTTTCGAGTCGACGGGCGGGTCGCTCTGATCACCGGAGGAACTAAGGGTATAGGCCGGGCGCTGGCTCTGGCCCTGGCTGAAGCAGGCGCAGATGTGGCGGTTGTCAGCCGCAAACCTGAAAAAGAGGTCGAAACCTCCGTTCAGACCCTCGGTCGCCGCTATATGCACCACCAGGCCGACCTGACCCGGCGCGATGAGACCAGGCTCGTGGTACCTGCAGTGAAGAAAGCATTAGGCAGCGTGGACATTCTGGTCAACAACGCCGGTGTCATCCACCGGTCCCCTGCGGCGGACTACGGCGAAACCGAATGGAACGCCACTATTGAAGTCGATCTCAGCGCAGCCTTCATTTTATCCCAGGCCGCAGGCCGGCTGATGCTCGAAAAAGGCCGGGGGAAAATCGTCAATATTTGTTCCGCCCTAGCCTTTCAAGGTGGTGTCAACGTCGTGGCATACGCTGCCGCCAAACATGGCATGGCGGGGCTGACGAGGGCCCTGGCCAGCGAATGGGCCGCTCGGGGCGTCAATGTTAACGCCATTGCACCGGGCTATATCGCCACCGAACTGACCGAACCGCTCCAAAGGGATCTTCAACGTTCCAAGGCTCTGATGGATCGGACTCCCGCCGGTCGCTGGGGCCACCCAGACGATTTAGCCGGTGCAGTGGTGTTCCTGGCATCCCCGGCCTCGGACTTCGTCCATGGTGCAATACTGCCAATAGATGGTGGCTGGCTGACCCGCTAAAGGTGGCCAAAATTCGGGGCGGGCGGAAAATCCTGCCTCGGCACAGCGAAAGGAGGTGATCAACTAGAGGAGTCGATGATTTTGTCAATCGTCACTAATCGGTTTTTGGTGTAAAGCAGCACAAAAGTCGTTTACTTTCCGCGAGTCTAAGCTCCCGGACAGGGAAATGCAAATGAAGGAGTTCAGCATGAGCGTCGACAAGAATAAACCCGTGTACAAAATTAAGGTCCTTGATGTGGCCACCCTTGGCAGCATCGATTCCAGTTTTCTAGTCAATAAATACATGCCCGGAAAGGCTGTACCGGTTCCGACTTTTTCCTATCTGATTCTCGGCGATGCCATTCCGCCTATACTGGTAGACACCGGTGTAAAGGAAAGCCAACTAGACATAATGCATCGTCTGGGAATGACCGCAACTCAAAGCGAAGAACAAACCTACAAGGCCCAATTGGCGAAGTATGGATTGAAGATTGAGGACATCAAAATTGTCCTCCACACCCATCTTCACATCGACCACGCAGGCAATGACGACTACTTCACAAATGCGAAGATAATCATGCCGCGTAAGGAAATTATGTTCTCCGTGGCCGATATGATGGACGCCCAGTACCCTCCCGAATATATCACCTACTTGGTGCGCTTGATCGACTATGAAATGGAGCTTTATCCAGGCATAACACTGGAGCCTACCGAGGCCCACTCGTGGGGCAGCATGAATATCCACGTCAACACTGCAAAAGGTCTCGCCATCATTTGTGGCGACGTCATATACGATGAACGGTTGCAGTGTCGCCAAAACGAGATCTTCACCGAGGTCACCGAGCACAACAAACGTGAGGGATTCCAGTTCGGCGATCGATCCACCGGCAACTATTGGAACCTTTGGGCAGCCAAGGCCGGGGTCCAGAAAATCATGGCCGCAGCAGACATAGTTTTGCCTATTCATGATTCGCTAGTGGTGGAAAAATACGGGTACGAGATCGGCTAAACCGCTATAATTGGCGGTCCACATGAAACAGGCGGAGAATGAACGGCGACCAGTGGTGACGTGCCGCTATAACCCTGCCGGACAGGCCGGGAGACCTGTCCGGCGGACGTTTTGGACTTGAGAGGAGCGCCGGATGAATTCACCTGAAGACTATGCCAGTATCGCGACAAGGGCCGCCAACCAAGGCCGGAAATACGAGCAAATCTATAAGGGCTGTGGCCAGTGCCTTATCGGCGCCGTACTGGATACTCTGGGCATAAAGCGGGACGAGTTGTTTAAAGCCGCTACCGGATTGGCTGCCGGCGTGGCTATGATGGGTGACGGTTCCTGCGGTGCGTATGTGGGTGGCGTACTCCTCAGATGAAACTTTTCGGCAGGTCCTATTACCTGCCTGACAATGATGATTTTGTCAAATTCGAACAGGCAGGTGGACACCGAGATAAGTGCCCGAACGTGGTGGGCGACGCCGCCAGTTGGCTGATAGAACTAATGGCCAAAGAAGACCTGTTACAAGAAGGGTGTTAATTCCGGGTGTCCTATGGCGTGAATCTTTAACTTGCTAATCACCGTGACCTCGCGGATCGCGACAAAGGATAAAAATTGTCATCAGATAGAGAGACATTACGTGAATTAATTGGCTGCATTTCGCCCATGTTTTATTTTTGAACCTGATTCTCTCTACAATTGGAGGCTGGGGCTTTCATGAAAGAAATACGAATACATGGGAGAGGTGGGCAAGGATCACTCGTGCTTGCACAGTTCATGGCGATAGCGGCTTTGGAAGACGGGAAATATGGCCAGGCTTTCCCGTTTTTGGGGGGGGGAGGAGAACGGAGAGGGAAACCGATCATGGCCTTTTGCCGCCTCGATCATCAAGTGATACGTCTCCGTTGCAAAGTAGCTGAACCGGACTATGTGATTGTTCAGGATCCAACCATATTCGCTGAGGTAGACGTTACCGAAAACCTTAAACAGACTGGCATGGTTCTGGTTAACACTGAAAAAGATATCCCCTGCTTGAGGGAGAGTTCCTACAAAGTTTTTGCGATTCCTGCTGAACGCCTGGCGAAAAAGATTTTAGGACGACCGATTATCAACGCCGCTCTCTTAGGGGCATTCTCTGCTCTGACGGGGGAGCTTACGATCGATGCCGCTGTGAAGGCAGTAAGAAGTAAGTTTCCCGGGGAGTTGGGTGAAAAGAACATCCGTGTAGTCCAGGAAAGCTACCGCATGATAAGGGAAATGATGGGATGAAGAGTAATCCAGGTGCCATCGTAAGATGGTGACCTGAGGGTGTCCGCCAACCTCAATGCATCGATGGCGGGCACACGATTGTCTGAGGCGGATTAACTGCCTCTTTTGCTCTAAACCTCATTGGCGAAAGGTTTCAAACCAGTGATCAAAGATGTCGTTTTGGTCAGCGCATGTCGGACAGCGATCGGCGATTTTCTGGGCAGTTTGAAGGACGTCCAGGCAAGGGATCTCGCCATGACCGCGGGGAGGGCCGCTATCGAGAGGGCCGGTATCCCGCCTGAGAGCGTAGACGAGATCTGTATGGGACAGCTTTACACCGCCATGCAGGGGTCCTTGCCGGCCAGGCAGGTTGGGATGAGAATCGGCCTTCCTGTCAGGAGCAGCGCCGTTTCCGTGAATCAGAACTGTTCCTCGGCCATGAGGGCGCTGGAAATTGCAAGCCACAATATCATGCTGGGAAAGACCGAGATCGGACTGGTAGTCGGTGTCGAGAGCATGAGCAATGCGCCCTACCTCCTCCCGAAGGCGAGACAGGGGTTCAGGATGGGGACTGCAACGGTGGAGGACCATATGCTTCATGACGGGCTCGTGGACGAGCTTGTCCCCGGCCATATGGCCCTTACGGCGGAAAATGTCGCCGAAAAGTACGGCATAACCCGCCAGGAGTGCGATGAACTCGCTCTTTTGAGCCACCGCCGCGCGACCCGCGCCATCCAGGAAGGAACCTTCCGGCGAGAGATCGTGCCGATCGAAGTGAAGGTCAAGAAAAGCATTCAGATCTTCGACACGGACGAGCATCCGATCCTGGACGCGAGTATCGAAAAGATGAGCCGTCTGAAACCCCCTTTCAGGGAAGACGGGGTCGTAACACCGGCTAACGCCTCCGGCATAAATGACGGGGCATCGGCTGCGGTTCTCATGTCCCTGGACAAGGCAAAAGAGCTGGGTGTCCGGCCCCTCATGAAACTGATCAACATCTGCAACGAGGGCTGCGACCCGAAACTGATGGGCATAGGCCCGGCTTTCGCCATCCCGAAATGCCTCAAACAGGCGCGCCTGCAGTTTGGAGACATCGACTACTGGGAAATCAACGAGGCGTTCGCGGCGCAGTGGCTCGGCGTTGGAAGGGTACTCGAACGGGAGTTCGGCATAAAGCCGGACCTCGACAAGGTGAACCACAACGGTTCCGGAATAGCCCTGGGACATCCGGTTGGAAGCACCGGGCTGCGAATCATAGTGACCCTCTACTACGAGATGGAGAGGCTTGGCCTGAGCATGGGCGGGGCTTCTCTTTGCGTGGGGGGCGGACCTTCGATGGCATCTTTATGGACCAGGGAAGTCTGATTCCAGTGCAGCGGGAGGGCATTAAGCGCCTCCCCTGAGCCTCGGCCACAGCCCCGGGCCACAGATAGGTGCTTCCCCGGCTGGAAGAGCAAACGATCTGAAGCAATTTGGCTGCGAAAACCCTGTGAAGATGAGAAAGCGGATAGCCTTGAAATACTGCGGCGGCTGCGATCCAGGGTTTGACAGGGTGAGGTATTTCCACGGAATTCAAAATGCCGCCGGTGATCTAATCGAATGGGTCACCCTCGATGACCGGGACTTCGAAACCGTTCTCGTCATCTCAGGCTGTGAGACCGCATGTCCAGAAAACATCGTTCCAGCCGCCGGTCGAAGAATCGTTTCGGTCAGGGACGATAAACGTGATCCCGCAGAAATTGTTCGAAGTCTTTTGAGAGAGGGAAAATCATGAGAATCAAGACCAAAGAAGATTACATCAAGAGTTTGAAGGAACAGAAAACACTGATCTATTACAATGGGAAAAAGGTCGAAGACCGCACCACGCATCCCGCTTTTATCCCGCACATAAATTCTGCGGCCAAGACGTACGAACTCGCTCTCATGCCCGAGCACGAAGACCTGCTGACCGCAGTGAGCGGCATCACCGGAAAGAAGATCAACCGGTTCACCCACATTCATTCGTCAGTGGACGACCTCATAAAGAAGGTCCAGATGCTCCGCCTCATCGCCCACGAAACGGCGAGCTGTTTCCAGCGCTGCGTGGGGTTTGACGCCATCAACGCCCTCTACATGACTACCTTCGAAATGGACGAGAAGCACGGCACTAAATATTTCGAGCGATTCCTCAAATATCTCGAAAGACTCCAGGAGGAAAATTTCATGCTCGTCGGCGGGATGACCGACCCAAAGGGCGACCGCTCCAAGCGGCCAAGCCAGCAGGCCGACCCCGATGTTTTTACGAGGGTCGTCGAGAAAAGGGATGACGGCGTCGTTATCAGGGGGGCCAAGGCCCATCAGACCGGCGCCGTGAACAGCCATGAAATCATGATCATGCCAACGCAGTCGATGGGCGAAGGCGATGAAGACTACGCAATCGTGGCGGCCATACCTCTCGATGCCAAAGGCATCACGATGATTTTCGGACGGCAGACTAACGAGGAGAGGAAGTTCGAGTGCGGGATCGATGCGGGAAACTGTGAGTTCGGCATGGTCGGAGGAGAGGCCCTCGTCGTCTTCGAAGACGTTTTCGTCCCGTGGGACAGAGTCTTCATGTGCGGCGAGGCGGATTTCAGCGGCCTTCTGGTCGAAAGGTTCGCGACACTTCACCG
>JBEKXG010000123.1:0-9676 GCA_049512295.1 Syntrophobacteraceae bacterium | reverse complement strand
TCCGACATGCGCTGACCAAAACGACATCTTTGATCACTGGTTTGAAACCTTTCGCCAATGAGGTTTAGAGCAAAAGAGGCAGTTAATCCGCCTCAGACAATCGTGTGCCCGCCATCGATGCAGATATCCGAACCGGTCATGAATGTTGGAGAGGTCGCGAGATAGAGCATTAGAGACTTTAGTTCGTCAACCTGCCCAACCCTGTTCATGGGGATCATTTTTTTGATCAAACCCTTGCCCGTTTCGGACTCAAAGAAAACCTTGTTGAAATCGGTCAGGAAGTAACCGGGACACACCGCGTTAACCTGTATGTTGTCCGGCATCAGTTCGAGTGCCATTACGCGGGTCAACTGAAGCACGGCGGCCTTGCTTGCGCAGTAACCGGTCATGTTGCGGGCAGAAACTTTCCCGAGAATGGATGAGACATTGATGATTTTGCCGCTTTTCTGCCTCACCATGATCTGGGCTACCGCCCTGGAGACCAGAAAAGTGCCGCGGAAATCGACGCTCATGACCTCGTCGAGGTCTTCGTCGGTCATCTTAATGACAGGCTTTTCGCTGCCGGGGATTCCCGCGCAGTTAACGAGGACATCTATCTTCCCGAATTCGTCTGCAATTCCCTGAACGACGCGGTCCACGGATTTGGAATCGCGCACGTCCATCGACTTTCCTGTGGCCTTTATTCCGTATGTGTTTTGAAGCCTTTCCGCCGCCGCCTGACACCCCTGAAGGTTCCTCGCAACAATTGCGATATCGGCCCCTGCTTCAGCATATGTTTCAGCGACGGTCACTCCTATTCCTCTATATCCACCGGTAACGAGGGCTACCTTCCCTTCCATGGAAAACAACTTTCCTATACTTTCTCTAGACATCCTCTTATCTCCTCAAACCTTATTCATAGAGAGTCGAGCAGCACGTAATCAGCCAAATACAGCTTTCAATCTTTCATATGACGAATCCAGCATGTTGATGTAGTTTTCAAACGTAAGAGATCGCAGTCCACCACCGGTGTAAATCTTCTGGGAGTCAACTATTCTGATTATTTCAGCCTCTTTCCTTGTAGGCGGAGGCGTCGTCTTGAGGTTGGCGGACACCTTCAGGTTCCATGAAACCTGTTTGCGAACCTCATCGGCGGTTATGCCCGGATGGACGGAATCGAGGTAGGCCTCTTTCGTCTCTTCATCGAACCGGAATATTGCCATGTTCGAAATAATGACGGCAGGGCCGTTGCCCGGATATCCGTTCCGTTCTCTGGACCCGGGCCCATCCAGGTAGCCGGGCGATGTGACGAAGTCCACCCTTTCCAGGAAACGGCGCTTCTGCTGGTTCATCATGATCAGGGTCCGGTTTGCAGAAATAGCTATGTCGTTCGCGCCGCCGCTGCCGGGCAGCCTGGTTCTGGGGGTGTAATAGTCACCATCTCCGAAGATGGTCGTGCTGTTGAGATTCCCGTACTTGTCCACCTGCGCTCCCCCGAGCATCCCCAGGTCGAAGTACCCCCGCTGTTGATCGGAGAAAGCCCTCCACAGGGAGGTCACGCATATGGCGTTTTCACCGCACGCGTTATCGCCGATGCCCAGTATCGGCCGGTAAGGTGTGGCCCCGATGCATCCTGATTCGACGGCGAGGATCACGTTCGGAGCATGGGTCAGCTTCGCGACGAGTGCGCCCAGGCACGGTATGCCCACGCCTACGAATACGACTTCCCTGTCTTTGACTTCTCTGGCGGCGGCGACGACTAAAAGTTCCTGGGGCGTATAGTCTTCAGCGTATTCTTCCATATGGTTGCTCACATGCGACTCCTTTTACAGATCTAGTTGCCGGCATATAATCTGGAGAACCCGGACCTAGCTGGTGCCCTTGCAAAACCTTCGCTCGATCTGGGTGAGCTTTCTTAAGCGGCCCCATCCAACTTTTTCGCAGTATGCTTCATGGTCCTTACAGCCGAAGGCCCACTTATCGATCCATCTTTTGAAACCATCCTCGGTATCTATCTCCGCCATCATCTCCATATGAAATGGAAGGTCATAGGCATAGGCATAACTCATGTTCCAGGGATGGCTGCAGTAGGGCACTTCCACGACTGCGTCGACCGCGTACTGCGGTATTGTCGTGGAGTTCGGTGCCTTTTTGATATCTTCGGTCGAGATGATCTCTTCGCAGGTGATGATCGTCCTTTTCGCTGCCCGTGCGATGTTTTCGGCATTGGAGGAAAAACCGAGATACTGAGCGTTTCCAAGCATGTCCGCCCTGTTCACGTGCACGATCGCCACATCCGGGGTGGCCGCGGGCACCAGAGCCACCCTTTTGCCCCCGTACGGGTCGTCGATCGCCTTGATCATGTCGTTGTATTCTTCGATGGATGACCCGATAAGCGATTTTGTACTCATGAAGGGAAGGCCCATGGCTCCTGCCAGGAATCGAAGTCCCATCGTGTAATTGGAGAATTCGCGAACTTCTATTTTGCGCGGGATTCCGTTCTCCACGGCGCGTCTGTAGTTCGGACTGATGCCTGCCACCGCAAAGGCCAGCCAGGCGACCTCCACCCTCTTTACCTGCCCGGTCCCGACCAGGTAGTCCGCGCACTCGCAAGGGCTGTCCCCCATCAGGGTCATATCCTTTTGCCCCTGTCTTATGATCTCATAAGTTGGGGCTACAACCTGCTGGCCCCCCATGCCGCTGAATGCGATGGAGCATCCCTCGAAAACATACCTGGAAACGGCCTCGCTTAAGCTCATCCTTTTGTCTAAAGCTTTCTTGGCATCCTCAGCGCTCATCGTTCAGACTCTCTCCCTTCCTGATTTGCCTTGTACACTGTTAAAAGATTCCCGGGAAAGCACACGCCGTGTTAATAGATGATCGATATCTGACAACTGATCGCCCCGGACTAATATCTCTATCTTGTCTGAAGTATTCGCGCGATATCCTGAGCGAAGTAGGTAATGACGATATCTGCGCCCGCACGTTTAATGGCAGTGACGGATTCGAGCATCGCCCGATTGCCGTCTATCCAGCCAAGCCTGTCCGCCGCCTTTATCATCGAGAACTCGCCGCTGACGTTATAGGCGGCCAAAGGCAGATCGAATTTCTCTTTTGCCCTTCGGATAATATCGAGATAGGGGAGGGCGGGTTTCACCATGATGATGTCCGCCCCTTCCTCTATATCCGTGGCGATCTCTCTCATGGCTTCATTGCTGTTGGGCGGGTCCATCTGATAAGCCTTTCTGTCGCCGAACTGCGGAGTGCTTTCAGCGGCTTCCCGGAACGGGCCGTAAAAGCAGGATGCGTATTTGGCTGAATAAGCCATGATAGGCGTGTTCTCGCAGCCGTTTTCGTCGAGAGTCGTCCTTATTGCAGCGACCTGGCCGTCCATCATGGCCGAAGGGGCAACGATGTCGGCCCCCGCGACGGCATGTGACAGTGCGGTCTGCGCCAGGACCTCGAGGGTCGAATCGTTATCGACTTCCTCGCCCAGAAGCATCCCGCAGTGGCCGTGGCTCGTGTACTCGCACAGACACACGTCGGTTATGACGATTACATTGGGGACCTCGTTCTTGATCTCCGTGACCGCTCTTTGAATTATTCCGTCTTTGGCGAAAGCCCCTGATGCTAATTCATCCTTTTCATCCGGAATTCCGAACAGAAGAACCGCCGGTATGCCCAGATTTTTCGTGGTTCGAACTTCTGTGATTATATGATCGATGGACATCTGGAAATTTCCGGGCATCGCCTGGATCGGTTTCTTCACATCCTTGCCGGGTACAACGAAGAGGGGGTAGACGAGGCTGTCGGCCGATAGTCTGGTCTCGCGGATCATCCTCCTCAGGTCGTCGTTTCTCCTCAGCCTTCTCGGTCTGTAAATGGGATAACCCATGCTCACCCCCGTGTTTGTGCCATCTGTTCCGAGTCAAATAAATAACGAAAGTGGAAGGACTTTCTTGCCTCTGTATCCTGCTCTCGGCCGTAGTGTGGCACGTTGCATAAAGCATTTAGTATGCCATGCCGAAGCTGCTTGGAAATTGTATTGTTATAACAGCCTCTTACACAATTAACTTGCTTTTGATCGAGAAGTGTGTTGAACTTGCGATGTCCCATAAGGGGACATCTGTGTCTCAGGCTGGAACACGAGTGGGACACGTCTTCATCCCGGACAATGTCGCTGTGTGGTGTTTTCGAATATGCAATCCTTCCGGGAGCCAACTCGATCTCTTAAAGGACAAGTGGTTTTCACAGTAGCTGCGGGGAACGCGTTATGTCGGATCATGCTGGCTCGTTTCATGTGATTTACACTGAGTGGCGCAAATTTGTGCATGGAATTCCGGTTGCCTCGGGCATAGTCCGTCCCGTTGTTCTCGATTCCTGGGAAAGGTGCAGGTCGAAGGGCGTTGACCCTTATCTCACAAGAGTGCCGCTGGTCCTTGGCGGAGAAGCACTGCAGACCGTGCTCGAAAGGAACGGAGAACTCATCGATATCAGCCGCCCGTTCATGGAACATCTCTCCGGTTTCTTTAAGGGTTCCAACTTCATCGTAGCCTTGTCGGACGCGAACGGGTTTCTCATCGAGCTCATTGGGGATGACCACATCGTGGAAAGCGTGAAGCAGGGGAATTTCGTCCTGGGCGCATGCTGGAGCGAAGAGGTTGCCGGGTCAAACGGCGTCGGGACTGTTCTGGCACTGGGGAAGCCGCTCCAGGTTTTTGGGTGTGAGCATTTTTGCATCAATTCGCGCAGATGGACTTGCTCGGGAGCGCCAATTCATAATGCGGAGGGCGAAATGGTCGGGGCCATCGATATGACCGGCCCCTATGAAAAGGCTAATCCTCATACACTGGGAATGGTTGTCGCCTCGGCACATGCCATAGAGAACGAATTCCGCTACAGAAAAGCCCTGAGGGAAATCCAGGTTGCGCACGGCTTTCAAAAGACGGTTATTTCCTCCATCCCGGAAATCATCATTGCCATCGACAACGATGGAATTATTTCTCTTATGAATAACAATGCCATGAAAGCATTCGGCGCGTGTGGAGACAGGTTTATCGGCAGGAGCCTGGAAGCGCTTTGGAGCCGCAATTTCAACATCATCCAGCTCATAGCCAACAATGAATCCCTGACCGACGTAGAGGTGAGGATATCTTCGAGAAACTCCCAGGCGGATTTTACTCTGACCTGCAATCCGATCCTTTCCATGAACAGGGTAGCCGGAAAGGTCATCATTCTAAACGAGATCAAGCGGGCCAGGACCCTTGCTACGAGAATGATGGGCGCCAAGGCGAAGCTGCGCTTCGAGGACATCATCGGGCACGACGTAGATTTCCTCGAAACGGTGAGGCATGCGCAGATAGCTTCCCGGACAACCTCTAACGTCCTTTTGTTGGGCGAGAGCGGCACGGGCAAGGATATTTTTGCGCAGGCCATTCACAACGGCAGCAGTCGCAGGGATGGACCCTACGTCGCCATTAACCTCGCGACTATTCCGAGGGACCTGGTTACCAGCGAGCTTTTCGGCTATGCCGATGGCGCTTTCACCGGTTCCAGGAAAGGGGGGAGCCCGGGCAAGTTTGAACTTGCCGACGGCGGCACGATCTTCCTGGATGAGATCGGGGAGACTCCTCTGGAGGTGCAGGCTGCGCTGCTTCGGGTCATAGAGGATAAATCCATCATGAGGCTCGGCAGCACGAAGGTCGCCACCGTAAACGTGAGGATCGTTGCGGCAACCAACAAAGATTTGAAAGAAGAGGTCAGGAAGGGCAGATTCAGGGAAGACCTCTATTACCGTTCCAACGTATTCATGATCCGCATGGTACCGCTCATAAAAAGAACAGAGGACATCCCGCTGCTGGTGGACTCCTTCCTGAGGAACATCAGCAGGTCGATGGGTAAAGAGATCGTCAGCATTGACTCCATGGTGCTGGAATGCTTTATGAGCTACCAGTGGCCGGGAAACGTGAGAGAGCTGCAAAATGTCCTGGAAAGAATGATCAATGTCGCGCAAACCTCAGAACTCACGGTGGATCTTCTGCCGCGTGAGATTATCGATTCGCAGTCGCCGGAAAATGCGGAAGAAGATGTCCAACCGGTCGGCACGATGGAGCGCGAACTGATCCTGAGGCTGCTCAGGTCGAGTCTCACAAAGAAGGACGTTGCCAAAAAACTGGGTATTTCAAGAAGCACTCTGTACCGCAAGCTGGATAAATATGAATTTCGCCAATAAACATCATGCGTTACCAGGCTGGAAATACGCAGTGCTGGCGGGGTCCCGGCCTGAAGCCGCTGCAATGGGGACGGGACGGGTGCGCTTGTGGAACATCCGGCATGGAGGAATGCCCATTACGGTCGTTCTTGGCCGGGTTCCGGATTGATCACCCTGCTGATGTTTGTGTCCCACCCGGCACAGATCGAAACTCCCTTGCCGGGTGCTGACTTTACGACACATTTGCCGCCCGACAGCTCCACTCGCTCCCGCATCCCTCTCAGTCCGAAGCCATGCCCTATTTTATTCCCGGACAGCGCCTTTCGGGGCGAGAAGCCCTGCCCGTTGTCCCTGATACGAAAAACGATTGAGCGGCCGATTCTCCTCAGGGAAATTTCGACCCGCTCGGCTCGGCTGTACTTATGTATATTGTTTAGGGCCTCCTGCAGCATGCGAAAAATTACGGTCTTTATACTATCAGGGATGTCCTCCTCGCATACTTCGAATTTGACACGAGGACTAATGGCCGGATTCATTTTCTGGAACTCCCGGCAGAGCCAGTTTATGGTTGGCAGGATTCCCAAATCGTCCAGAATCGAAGGACGCAGATTAGCCATGACACGACGGGTTTCCTCTATGGCGTCATCGATCATAGCGCAAGCCCGCCCCGTTATTTCGCTGCTTTCGGCTGGGTTTTGACCTGGACGCAATCTATTTTCCAGAAAGAACTTAATTGCGGCAAGCTGGGAAGATAAACCATCGTGAATTTCCTGAGCTATCAGCTTTCTCTCGTTTTCTCCTGCAATTAGCAGTTCGGAGGCCAGGGATCTGAGCCGCTTTTCGGATCGCTGCAATTCCGCCGTCCTTTCCTGAACCCGCAATTCAAGCTCGTCATGTGCTCTGCGCAGCGCCTCCTCCGCCAGCTTATGTTCGGTGATATCCCTGAAATAAACGGACAGTCCCGCCGGTGAAGGATATGCATGGCATTCCCACCATTTATCGAGAGGGCTTGGGTAGTATTCCTCGAAGTGAACGGGTGTATTGGATTCGGCCGCATATCGGTAACGGGAATGAAACTCCAGGTTGACAGCTTCCGGGAAGAGTTCCCAAAGAACGCCGCCTACCAGGTCCTCTCGTTTCATACCCAGCATTTCGGCCCCGGTAATGTTGAAATAGGTGAAACGCCACTCCCGGTCAACCGAAAAGAAGCCGTCCGTAATGCTCTCGAGGGTCAGATTGAGTTTGTGATATGTCTTCTTTAATTCCTCCTCCGCCAGCTTGCGCCTGATAATTTCCCAGGCCACATCAGCCAGGTAGGATGCTGTTTCGACGTCTTCTTGAGTATAATCCTCGTGTTTGTTCCCGACACCCAGTATGGCTTCGACTCGGCCGGATCTGACGATAGGTACGGTGAGTTCCCTTATGACGGGAGGGTGTCCGCCGGGCATGCCTTTTCGATGAGCCAATGCAGGGTAGTCGTTGTGTATCACCGGGCGCCTTGCATGAATGCAGTCCACCCACACGCCCGCCTTCTCTATTGGATAGTGCCGGCCTTTCCCCTGCGCCCCGCAGAATTCCTGAACCGTTCGGGTTGACCAGGCCTGGAGCGAAAGGGTCTTCTGATCGCGTTCGACAAAATGGAAAAAACCTGTGGGGCTGTTGATAATACGGCAGATTTCATCCAGTGTTTTCTGGAGCAACTCCTCGCTGGAATGAGATGCTGCAAATTCCTGCAAATCCAGACGCACATGGACAATGTCCTCCCTTCGCTTGCGCTGCGTGATGTCGCGGATCGCGCTGATCAGGGTGCGGGCGCCTTCGATGGTCTCGCCCCGCGAACTGACCTCCACGGGGAATATGATGCCGTCCTTGCGCCGGTGAAGAGTCTCGAAGAGGATGCCCCCCGTGTCCGCTGCCGCCATTTGTTCGAGGGTCAGCATCCGGGTATCGGGTGCGCGCAGGTCGTCGATAGTCAGTGTCAACAACTCTTCATAGCTGTATCCATAAGCTTTTATGGCAGCGGCGTTTGCCTCGAGGATGCGGCCATCGTCCCGCCGCATGAATAAAAGAATGTCGCGGCCATGGCGGGCCAATAAGGCGTAGCGCCGAAGAATCTCCTCCGACTGCTTGCGGTTCGAAATGTCGCGGATGAGCCACCGCAAACTGATATCTTCTTGCTCCGGGATTTGAACTTTGGCGATGTTTATCGATGCCTGGAAAGGCTCTCCTTTCCAGGATTGGAAACGAAGCTCCCAGTCTCTTACAGCTTCGAGAGCACCCATTCTGTTTAACTGCTCGAAGTAGGATTTCCTATCCTCTTTGTTCACGAAAAGAGACAATGGCTTTCCGGCAATGAAGTCTCGTGCGGAATCAAAGAGTTCAGCGGCGGCGAGGTTAGCCTGCTCTATAACCCCATGAAGATCGGTTACGACATATCCGTCAGGAGCATCCTCGAATAATTCGACATATCTCTGATGTTCCAGTTGCGCCTTCCAACAGGCTTCAGCCAGCTCTTGCCGTTGCGCATCGACCTCCGCGTGAGCGGCCCGAAGCTCTTCCATTGCATTGGCGAAATCATCCAATACATCTTTTAGCAACCGATCGCTTTCGGGAAGCAAAATCCCCTGCGAACGGCCTCGAAGCATTTCCAGTACTGAGTCGAGTTTATGCTCAGCCATAGAATAGCGGCTATCGGGTTTCATGATGCCCTTTGGGACAGGTAGGAAGTGAGTTGCGCTCTAAATCTTGGATTGCCGATCCCCACAGAGCTGTTCATCTGAGAAATATTGATGCGAAGCGGGAGAATGATTAATAAAAAAAATTAACACCCCGAAACATTCCTTGCAATAAAAGATTGAACGGATCGCCGCAGAAACCGGGCCGTTTTTCACATACGAGGAGGAGATGGGAAAATGGATGGCGTGGAAAAGAAAAAACTCTACGATGCGACGGTTGCCGGATTGGGTCCGGCAGGACTTTCCGCACTCGTCTACCTGCTCGAAGCTCATCTCAATGTGATTGCCGTAGGCCCTGAAATCGGAGGCCAGATCAACAATACTCCCGAGATCACCAACTGGCCTTTTATTCCGACCCTGTCGGGTGATGCATTCCAGAAAGGGATGGTCGCATTCTTTGAAAACCTCGCAAGAAAATTCCCCGAATACCTCACCAGGGTGACGGGTTCCATCATCTCCGCCAAGGAGGCGGCGGGTAACATGTACAAGGTTACCGCGCAGACAACCGATGGGGCAACAGTGTTTTTCACCAGGGCGCTCATCGTTGCGACCGGCGCGGCGCGGAAAAATATCCCCGTTCCCGGCGCGGAAGAACTGAAAGGCAAGGGTGTCGCGTTTTGCGGAACGTGCGATGCCCCGTTCTTTAAAGACGAAACCGTTGCGGTGATCGGCGGCGGGAATACGGCGCTGGAGAATATCCTCACGCTCGTGAAGTACGCCAAAGAGGTGATCGCCGTGATCGTCACCGAGG
>JBEKXG010000122.1:0-16776 GCA_049512295.1 Syntrophobacteraceae bacterium | reverse complement strand
CTCGGAGCGGGCCGGCAGGCAGGAGAAATTCGTTTCCGAAAGGGCTGCGGCAGTCGAGCAGAACGATATCGAGGTCGCGCTCGAGCGCAAGGTGCTGGAAACCGTCATCGAGCACAAGCACGTCCACTCCGCCGCGCGCCAATGCAGCTTTGCCCGAAGCCGCCCGGTTTCTCCCAACCCAGACCGGTACCGATGGCAGGCATTCCGATATCATGACGGGTTCATCGCCGAAAAGGGAGGAAAGTTCGGCCGGGTTATCGAGATGGGGTACAAGTCCCGGGCTGCATCCCCTCCTTGCGTATCCCCTTGTCAAAACGGCGGGACTAAGCCCGATTGTTAGCAGAAACTCACACATCCAGATCGTAAGCGGTGACTTTCCGGTCCCCCCGACGGAGAGGTTCCCAATGCTGATTACCGGGGCCGCCAGCTTGATCCGCCTTCTCAGGCGCCTTGCCTGATCTTTTCGCAGGCCTTTTTCATACAAGCTGGAAGCAGCCTTGAGGATATCCGGGGGACCCTCGGAAAATGCAGGTCGGGAGGCGGCTCCCGGAAGTGCGGTGTCGATAGGGTACCAGGCGCCAAGTATTCGCCGGGTTACCGCTTTGTGCAGATTCGCTCTGAAATTGGAAATAATCTTCATGAATCCGTTGAGCCTCTTGCAAAACGTTACGAGGAGTCCGGAATACCAGGCGCAAGCGACCGAGAAAGTGAGGCGCGCATTTCTAGTCTCAACGCCCCGCGAGGTGAGCGGCAACACCGCAGGCCGGTCCCGCAGTAGTTTTGCAAGAGGCTCCCTTGCTAAGTTATTTTTTCGTAATCCCCCAATCCCTAATTCCTAATTCCTAATTCCTCCGGTATGGTGCTCCCCGGCTTTTTCCCTGATCGCCCGCATTTCTGCCGCCCGTTCCCTGATTTCAGTAAGGCTGCTCTGCATTGCGCTCCAGCCGTACCAGAAGGCATAATCCGGATTGCAGTGAAACGCCCCCTGGAATGCTCTCATCCTGTATTCATGAAACATCGAGAAAAGTCTCTGCTCGATGACCGTTGGCGCGTTATGAAGGGCCAACAGGTCGGGGAACGCGTAAGAGTAGTTTTCGGGCTTTTTCAGCAAACCATCCTCATAAAGAGCGGCAACTGTGCGTATCCCTTCGGCCATTAGGGCGTCCGCCTCGCGGATCATCTGATCGCCTTTCTCCAGTTCCACTCGAGCGAAATTTACCGAATGACAGTCATTGCATGCCTTGAGGGCTTTTTCCCGTTCAGCCTGCCAGTCCTCTTCGGTAACCCTGATAAAGCTATAGTTCTCAATAGCAGCCAGTCTCGGAGTTGGCTTTCCCGCAGGGTCGAAGATTCCGATGGCCTGCATGACGGCGACTCGGTCCCTTGCCCATTGGGCGTCCTGAGGATAAGGCAGGCGCAAAGCCAGATACCCCCAGGCAGTCCTGTTCGCATGGTTTCCGTCTTTGAAGTGACAGCTCTGGCAGGTGGGGGCAGCGGCATCTTCCGGCAGCATCCTGCTCTGTTTGAGCAAAAACCGCACCCCGTGCTTGGATGATGAATACATCTCCCACTGCGGATGATCCACTCCCATATGGCAGGTCCTACACGCCTGGGGCGACTTCGCTTCGTCGACCGAGAAAAGATGCCTCGTATGGCACGCGTCGCACGAACTCGCCCCAAAACCAGATCCTTTCTCGATCAGGCCCTTAACTTCCCCTTCGGTTTTAAGGCCGACACGATGGCAGGCCCCGCAACCTTTCAGCCCCTCTACCAAAGCCATCGGCTGCCAGTGAAGAGTAGGCATGGCTTTCATCGCGCCCCACGCAAAAGCGTGCTTTCCATTGCTGAACTGCTCAACCTGGACAGCATGACAGTTTGCGCAGACTTCCGGCCCCGCGAGCCTGGCGTTGGCAACATCGGTCATGGAATTGTGCCCGTCGCCGTGGCAGGCGGAACAGCCGACGTCGTTCGCGCTATGCTTACTCAACTGCCAGTCCACGACAATACCCGGAGTGATGCGGGTGTGGCATTCGGCGCATGAGTCATTTACCTGCGCCGGCGGCTGAGCCGCTCCCTCGACGTTGCCGTTTCCCTTTACCTCCTGAGGGCACACTGCCCGCGGACTAAAAGAAATCAAAACAATGAACGGGAGAAAGAAAATAAAAAGCCGCCGCACTGACGCCTCCACCTCGCGGAGCGTGGAGTTCCCCCCCGGCAGGGCGCGCTCCGGTCCGCCCTGCGAGAAAAATTGTCCGGTGGTAAATCCGGGTGGTCTGAACCATCCTGCCCTTATTTGGAGGTTTATACCACAAGCTGTGATGTTTCAATAGAATTGGCCGAAACCGGCAAGGAAGTCCCGGATGCGGTCTGTTCGAAGGATTCTCACTATGGTATGCTTGAATGCAATTCTTCTTTCCGGAGGCATCTTGCGTTTGAAATCCTCAAATCGTGGCGCCGTCTTAAGTTTGACCCCCGATGCCGATTCCGGCTCCGTCGGCGGGGGTTTGCTGGCGACAGCTCTGGAAGAGATCTACAGGCATTACAACCATTTCGAGCATATCCACCCTGATCCTCTGGAGTTCGTCTACCTGTACGATAAGAAACTCGACAGAGAACTGAGCGGATTCATCGCCTCGGCGCTGGCATACGGCCGGGTGCGGCAGATCCTCCGGAGCGTGCGCACGGTTCTTGATGCCATGGGTCCAAGCCCTTCCTCTTTCCTGCTTGAAAAATCACCCGCCGCAATCGGCAAGACATTTCTGCCCTTCAAGCACCGCTTCACCACTGGCGCGATACTATCCAACCTGCTGGAAGGTCTCAGAGAATTGATCCTGGAATATGGGTCTCTGGAGTCTTGCTTTCTGGCCGGTTTTAGTGAAAAGGACCGCAACGTTCTTCCGGCTCTTGCCGGATTTGTAAAAAAACTTGAAAAAGCGGGTGGACGAACGATGCCGATGTTTTTACCTTCACCTGATGGAGGCAGCGCGTGCAAGAGGCTCAACCTCTTCTTGCGCTGGATGGTGAGAAGTGACAATGTGGATCCGGGAATCTGGCGAAGCATTCCAGCCTCTCACCTGATAGTACCGCTTGACACTCACATGCACAGGATCGCCGGGGCCATGGGTCTCACGTCACGAAAACAGGCCGATATTCGATGCGCTATTGAAATTACGGAGGCTTTCAGCGCAATCCGCCCTGCAGACCCGGTGCGCTATGACTTTGCCCTTACCCGGCTGGGTATAAAACCAGGGGCGCCGCCAACTAACTTTTTCGCTTCGCTACTGTCGATTGGAGGGGAAGGATGAAAGACCCATGCGTCAAGCTTTACGCTCTCAGTACATGCGGCCACTGCAAAGATACAAAAGAATTTCTCGATAAATGCGGTGTCGAATACGATTGTGTGCACGTCGATCAGCTCGAGGGTGACGAGAGGCGGCAGTTGCTCGACGAAATCAAAAAAGCCAACCCGGGGTGTGCCTTCCCGATGCTGCTGATCGGCTCCAAAGTCATCATCGGATTCAAAAGAGAAGAAATAAGGGAGGCGCTGAATCTGTAATGAACGTCGAACAGCTCTACGAGTTCCTGAAAAAAACACACGAACCCAAAGGCTATTTCTTTCATAGTGATAAGACCAAGGTTTTCAATCTCCTGCAAGGATTACTGGAAAACAGGACCAGGTACGGATATATGTGCTGTCCGTGCAGGCTGGCCGCCGATGACCGCGACTGGGACCGCGATATAATCTGCCCTTGCGCGTACAGGGCGCCCGATGTTGCGGAGTTCGGGAGCTGTTACTGCGCTCTCTATGTTTCAAAAGAGTGGAATGAAGGGACAATCCCACATCCATATGTCCCTGAAAGGCGGCCGCCTGAAAAAGCGTTCGGAAAGCCATAGTGTCCTGAATCAGGAATTCGCGGCATAATTCAACCCCGGGAATCTGGACAACGCATACGTGACCCCGGCGCACGACAATGCTGTTGACTTTAAGGGCTTGTCCGCAAATAGGCCTCTTAGGGATCGCGCCGGGTTTTGAGGCTGATTTGGTCGCGAGGATTGAGCAAAACCGCAGGCGTAGCAGGATGGGTGGAGCGAAGCGAAACCCATCGCTTCCCGCATCAACATCTATTACAAGGCTAAACGCGTGATAACCCCCTCTTTCCCACTTCAAGAAAGGCGAGCAACAGCATACCACAGTACCAAAATCAAATATCAGTTCTCGCGCCTGGATTTCCAATGTGCAGGCCACCGGCAACAGCTCTACTGAAAATCCGGAAGGGCAGGGAAATCCGGATGGTTGGGGAATTGCCCTCTATCCAGACGGGAAAGCGGCCCAGGTAATCAAAGAGGCTATCCCGGCGGCTTCAAGCAAACTCTCTGAGTTCCTCTCCACCTACGAGCACTTGTGTTCTAAGATTTTCCTTGCACACGTGCGCAAAGCAACCCGAGGAGTTGTAGCCTACAGCAATACTCACCCTTTTTCCTGAGAAGTTGGAGGACGCGAGTATGCATATGCTCACAACGGTACTATTCGCAGTATCCGAAGTTTTTCGCTTGGCCGACATAAGCCGACTGGAAACACTGACTCCGAGCGTCTATTCTGCTACCTTCTCAACTTTATCGGGGAAAGGGGCATATGCGGCTGGACTGAGGAGGGTCTTTTGGAGTTTTGCAAATTTCTTATCTCGATAAACCGCAGGCCCACGAAGGATCAGACAAAACCCAATAAGCTCAACCTGTTGCTCTCAGACGGCGAGACGCTCATCACCCACACTGATTTTTATGGAATAGGAACGCTTTACCGGCTGATGCTACGAGTTCATGGTGAAGTTATCTCGGGTGTAAGCAAGCCGTCGGCGTGCTCGCAGCCCAAGGATAATAATGAGGAATCCATTGGCATCGTAGCGACCAGACCTGTTAGCCACGATAAACTATGGGTATCTGTGAAGCCGGATGAGCTTTGCGCCCTGCGAAATGGGGTGGTCGTTTTCTCAACCGGAAAAGCTGCTGCGCCTTAAGGTCAGAATAGGCAGCGAGGATCAGGGGGGAAGGTCTTCATCCGATGGAGTTCTCTGACCTTACAGATTGGAATAGGCGGTCTGCACAGCCAAGCCGATGCCAGAAGTCAATATATCCAAACGTTATGCGTTATGCTCCCGCCATTATCTTCGATTCAACATTCTGGCAAGCTATGAATTTTTGTCGATCCGGCTTGCTCCTACCGTTGACAAGTTTGCACGTTCAATGCAAAAAAGCTGAGTTTTCCAGGGCTAAGCAGCCTGCAAGATGTGTGGCATCGACTATCCACACATTCTCCATCATCTGCATTCCTCCATCCGGAAACCACGGTCAGGGAAGATTTGTGGCAGGACAGAAGAGAGGTCCACATCTTCAATTTTCTGCGGTCGCCACTGGGGATTATCGTCTTTATCAACGAGGCGTGAGCGAACACCTTCCCTAAAATCATGATGTGTCACCATGAATCGGGCCGCCCTGGATTCCACTGCATAGACTTCCTCCATCGGCAGCGACCGGTTGTGCTGGAGGAGGTGCAGGGTTAGAGTCAGAGATGTTGGGCTCCGCTCTTTGAGTTCGCTGAAAAAGATGCTGCAAAGCTTCCTCTCCGATTGACATTCCGAGAGGGCTTCGATGATCCTGGGAATGCAGCCCTGAGCATGAAAATAGGTGCTGACCCACTCGTCCATCTCCGGATTCAGGGAACTGTGGGTTGAAAAATACGGAGAGACGTGGCGTATTATTGCCTCAGATGCTTCCTTCCTTTGCGGCGGCAAGGAATGTGAATAACCATCCAGTTTCTTAAGCATCTCGGGCAAGCTGGCGGAGGAGCAGATGTGCGTGGCAAGCCCCAGGCGGACGCATTCTGTCCCGACAGGTTCGTATCCTGTCAGGGCAAGGAATTCGGGGTATCCCTCCGGGCATTTCTTGAAGAGCCAGGCTGTGGCGCCCACATCGGGAAAGAGACCGATCCGGGATTCCGGCATGGCCATACGCGTGCGCTCCGTCCCTATGACAAAATCTGCACCCGCTGTTAGGCCCAGTCCCCCTCCCATGGTTATCCCGTCGGCAATAACGACCACTGGCTTGGGGAATCTGAATATCCTGAGATCCAGCGCATATTCAGCATCAAAGAACTCGTATGCCTCCTCAAATTGCCGGCTCTCAGCAGCCCTGGCCAGCATCTTCAGGTCTCCGCCGGCACAAAACCCCTTCTCTCCGGTTCCGCGAAACAATACAAACCCGATGTTCGCTTCTCGTTCAGCCTGATCGAGAGCCTGCCCAATGAGTCGGATCATTTCCGTATTAAGGCTGTTCAGGTTTAGAGGACGGTTGAGTATGATGCTCATCATTCGGTTACTACAATCTATGAGGACCTGCGGTTCTGTATTCTGCTTGCTATTTTGCACGGAATCATTTCCTTCTGTTGCTTCGAGATGATTCATTTTGACTTGCCGATAGGATTGCCCTTATCTGGAATAATGCATCAACTTCTGCGCTTTGCCTCCGAACTGCATGTTGTGATCTGGTTTTTGACCGAAGGATCTCCGGTACACTTCTGGAGACCGAAGAGCATAAAATTTTCCCAGAAGAATACACAAGTAAAATGTGAATGAGGCTGTTTTCTTCGATTTCAGAAAATTACAAGCCAAGCTGATGACGAGTCTGGAGATAATCTGGGGCCTAGCAGAGTTCCAAAGAACTCTCCTTGATAAATGAGGCACCGAAATACTCGCCGTTTTCGTTTCATACATTAATATTTTGTAAATCAGTAAGTTGGCAAGGAGGGTTGACTTTCGCGGAGCATGAACTGAACGGCAACTTGAAAGATTTGTTACGATCACCGGCAGGCCCTGATCGCTGTTCTCGGGCCTGCGCGGCAACTTTAGCACCTTCTCGGCATTCTTGGAGAAGGTGACCTTGAGGGTGGTCAGGTCGTACTCCCAGGCACTCATGCCGGCGGCATCCAACGCCAATCGCAGCATTTCCTCGCTATCGCGCAGGGCGTGTTCGGCCTGCTTGCGCTGAGTAGTTTCATTGAGCGTTACCAGTGTCCCGCCGACGAGACCTTCCTCCAGCCAAATGGGGCTGTAAGAAAGGGTGAAGTAGGCATCCTCGGGTTCAACATTACGCTGTATGCGGAAGAGCTGATCCTCCAGGTGGACGGTTTGCCCTTCCTGCATTACTCTCTCGAAAATCGGTTTGTTGAATTCCCAAACCTCAGGCCAAATCTCCCGCGTTGACATCCCCATCGCCCGTGGGTGTTTATCACCGGCAATGACTCGGTAGCCATTATTGTAAACGAATATTAGTTCCTCTCCCCAAAGAATCGCCATGGCAAAAGAGCTGGACAGGGCTAGATTTGTTACTGTTTTCAAGGGTTCCGGCCAGTCGGCTCTTGGCCCCAGAGGCGTCGCCGACCAATCCATCGAACGTATCAGTTCCCCCATTTCACCACGCCAATAAGCCAGTCAGAGTTGTCTTTCGCTTCAGGATTCTTACCCGAGCGCTTCATTTGGAGACTCCTGTGTAATCCGCTGATTCCGGCTACCGATTCCGACTGAAGGCGGCCACCTGTTCCGGATCAATCCGGCCACTCCCGAGAAGTAAGCAATGCTGAGGTAATCTCCGATTTTAGTATAATTTGTATTTTCCCGTCAACCTGCGTTCAACTTTTTAGCCGATCTTCTTCTTACCCCTCCCCCGGTCATTTAACTGTGCCCATTTTCAGGGTAGCTCAGGAAGCGCTTAATAACGCATCGAAGCACAGCAAATCGGAATGGGTTGACTTAATCCCTTTCGTTAAATGCAAACGAAATTGAGCTGGCAGTGTCCGATGACGGCTGTGGAATGGATTTGGACCAAATCTTCCAGACCAGCACTGCCAGGAGCCTCGGCCTGACAAGCATGAGGGAGAGCGTCGAGATGTTTGGCGGGAGTTTCACTATTGAATCGACTCCCAGCGAAGGGACTACAGTCCGGGCTTGCTGGCCGATTTCTGAAAGCCTGACTAGAAGTTAATCTATCTCTCCTGCATGGCGTTATGAGGAACATCTTTCAAAAGGACACGAAAATAAGATCATGTGTGTATGCGGTACCCTGGTTTATCTAACCGTCTCTCCATATTCGGGGAGAGAGCGATAAGGCCGTCTCGCCAGAACAGCAAAATGCTTCCTCTCAAGATCCTCTATTGATTGAATAATAGCGTCCGGGCCAAACTCCACCACCTCCAGCGCCTGCTGATATGTCCATGCAAATAGATCCGCCTTGTCGCCTCCCCGAAGAAGCGGCCCAAATGGACAGATGAGAATGTCCAACGTGTGGGGGAAAATCCTTGCTATGTCTGTGTGAAAGAGGTCTGAAAGGGGTCTGAAAGGGGTGAAAGGGGTCAAGTCTTCGTTTGACCTATTGGAATGCAATCGGCACTATAGGCCAACCTTGCACACAACTGAACACTGCAAAGGGGTCGGGCCAAACCAATGCCCTGATGTCAGTGAAAAACTGCCGTTGCCCACCTCGTTAGGTACTTGAATTTACAGGACCAGTATCTCGAAAACGAGTTCATTTCTGCCATTCTAATTCCCTGTCCCCCTCCACACTTTCCATAATAATCTGTTCATAATAATCAGGTTATAATCAGGTCATTCCTCTCACCGACTTTAGTCGGAAGATTATTTTACCGGCTTCAGCCAATAGCCGTCAACTTAAGAGGTGAGAGGCCGAATGGTAGTTGTATTTTTCCCGTTTTTCAAGCAGCAGGTGCTTATGGAAAGGATTAACAGGATGGAAAGGCAGCGTATACATGGATTCGGTAAATGCCTCATACTTCTCGCAACGCCTACCTTAAAAGTGAAAAATTTCCGCTCGTGACTCGTAACTCTCAACCCGCGACCTGTTTTTGTAGGACGGCCCTCAGTTCCTATACCCGCGTCTCTGATCTCGCATCTCTGGTCTCGTGTCAAAAACGACCCGTAACCCGCCGACCCGCGACTCGCGACTCGCGCCCAACCCCTTGTCATCAGCCTCGGCGATGGCATCTGCCAGACTGTCCGTCTTTCTGCCTGTTTCCTACAACCTGGCCTGCGTAATTAATCCTTCAATCCTTCAATTCCTGAATTCCTCAATTGGACATTTTCTTAATGGGGTCGGGGGGACAAGGCGGGATTTTGATTTTGTCCAAGCCCTGTTCACTGCTCACTGCTCACTGCTCACTGTCCTGCGGTTATCACTTGTATGATTAGTGAAAACTCGGTAAACTAAATCCGTTTTATTAGTATTATTACCTTCAACTTACCGGATTTCCCATGCAGCGTGATGAGCTGAGACCGAAGAAATTGAGCCTCGACAATTCTACCTATGAGCGGATTGTGGCCGCAGCGCGCCGGAATTTTTTTGCAAATGGATTCCGCAGGGTGACCATGGACGATCTCGCCCGGGAACTGGGCATGAGTAAAAAGACACTCTATGAGTATTTCCCGAGTAAGACCGCCATTGTTGAGGCCGCAATCTTCGATAAGTTCCGGGACATCGATGCGGAGCTGGAGCGAATTACATCCGAGTGTCCGTCGGATTTTTCCGGAATGCTGCATCGGCTGCTTAGGCGCCGGGAATTGGTCCAGCGCTATTTGGGAAAGCTCCTTGGTGAAGGACGCGCGGCCGGAATTATCCGCGAGGATATTGCGGCCGAACTGGTGATCGAAATTCTGCTCGGCGCCGTGGAAGCAATTATGAACCCGCCAAAGATGGCGGAACTTGATATTACGCCGAAGACCGGATTTTTGGCCATCATTGCGGTGATTCTTGAAGGTGTGATCACTGAGAAAGGGAGGTCGAAATTATGACCGGGTCATCGCCGCCTTATCGAAGGGCGCTTTTTCACATAGGATGCGCACTGGCGGTGCTGTGCAACCTTATGGGCTGCGCCCGCCCGGTCCCTTATCAGGTGCAGGGCTATGTAGAGGGGGAGTATGTATATGTTGCCTCGCCGCTTTCAGGCGCACTCGAATCGCTATATGTGCAGCGTGGTATGTACGTGAAAGAGGGAGATGCTCTTTTCGAACTGGACAGCACACCGGAAAGAGCAGCCCTGGACGAAGCGGAACGCCGTGTTTCGCAGGCAGGCGCAAACCTGGAGGATGCAAAGAAAGGCAAACGTCCATCGGAAATTGAATCCCTCGAGGCGCAGCTTAAACAGGCCCGGGCGGCGCTGGCGCTTTCGCAAAAAGAACTCGCCCGCCAGGAACATCTTTTTGTCGGCCGGGCCGTTTCAGCCCAGGCGCTGGATCGTGCGCGGTCGACAAACGATCAGAACCGCCACCGGGCATCGCAGTTGGAAGCCGATATAGTGACGGCGCAGCTTGGCTCGCGCAGCGATCAGATTGCGGCTGACGAAGCCGCCATGAAGGCACGGGAAGCTGCACTGGCAAGGGCTGAGTGGGACCTCTCACAAAAGCGCCGGTCTGCGCCTGGCGGCGGCCTGGTTTTTGACACTTTTTACCGGGTGGGGGAATGGGTGGCCGCAGGCCGTCCGGTCGTCGCATTGTTGCCCCCGCAGAACATAAAGGTCCGTGCTTTTGTCCCGGAGCCCTGGATCGGCGCAATTCATCCCGGCGATAATGTCCGGGTCCTGGTGGACGGCGTGCGCGAGCCGTTTGCGGGGAAGGTGAGTTTCATTTCGCCCAAAGCGGAATACACCCCGCCTGTCATCTACAGCAGAGAAGCCCGCAGTAAGCTGGTGTTCATGATCGAGGCCGTTTTCGACCCCGAGATTGCCAAAAACCTTCATCCAGGCCAACCTGTGGATGTTCAGTTCGGTTTGTGACCCATGACTGACGATCTTGTCATCGATGTGGCGGGAATGACCAAACGGTTTGGCAACCGGACGGTCGTAAACAATGTCGGCCTTCAAGTCCGCACAGGCGAAGTCTGTGGTTTTCTCGGCCCGAACGGCAGTGGGAAAACCACGTTCATTCGCATGCTCTGCGGGCTTCTCCAACCGGACGCGGGCCGCGGTACGTGCCTCGGATACGACGTGATCGCCGAAAGTGAAGCGATCAAAAGCGGTGTCGGGTACATGACTCAGCGGTTCAGCTTCTGGGAAGACCTGACAATATCGGAAAACCTTGATTTCGTCGCTCGCATGTATTTCGTCAAAAACCGGCGCCAGGCCGTGCAGGACAGCCTTGAACGGCTCGGGCTTGCGGGACGGCAGCACCAGCTTGCCGGAGAGCTTTCGGGGGGATGGAAACAGCGCCTTGCCCTGGCGGCCTGTTTGATCCACCAGCCGAAACTGCTTTTGCTCGATGAGCCTACGGCAGGTGTTGACCCACAGGCGCGGCGCGAGTTCTGGGAACAAATCCATCAGCTTGCCGGGCAGGGGTTGACCTTTTTGATTTCTACGCACTACATGGATGAGGCCGAGCGCTGCCATCGGCTGGCTTATATTTTGGATGGCATTCTGCTTGCCCATGGCACGGTTGCCGAAGTCATCGCGGAGACGAATTTGACGACCTGGGCAGCCAGTGGACCGGATTTGCTGGAGCTGGCCGAAGCGCTCCGCAATAACCCGGCAGTGGAGCAGGCTGTTCCCTTCGGCAACCTGCTGCATGTCAGCGGAGCTGACGCACCGGCACTCGAAGAAGCAATCGCCCCGTATCAAACGGGACAACATGAATGGCGCCGGATCGACCCGGGGCTGGAGGACATCTTCATTCATCTGATGAAAAAGTCGAAGGGTAATATTCCGCCATGAAAAGACGCCCCGGATTTTCCCTGGCCCGCTTTTGGGCCGTTGTGGTTAAAGAGTTCGTCCAGATGCGCCGGGACCGGTTGACTTTCGGCATGACGATCGGTATCCCGCTGCTCCAGCTCGTCCTCTTCGGCTTTGCCATCAATTCGGACCCCAAGCACCTGGCGGCTGCGGTGATCCTGGCCGATAACGGCCCGCAGGGCCGCACCTTGCTCCATGCGATCCGAAACAGCTCCTATCTTGATTTAGTCCGCCTGCTGAACTCTGAACGTGAAGCACATGAAGCCCTCGAGCGCGGAGAAGTTCAGTTTGTCATCGATATCCCCGAGAATTTCACCCGCGATCTGCTCAGGGGAGACAGGCCCGCTATTCTCATCGAAGCGGACGCCACCGACCCGGCCGCCACCAGCAACGCCATAGGCTCATTGCGCACTCTGCTCAACACAGCCTTGCAAAATGATCTCAAGGGGCCGTTCGAATTTCTCTCAGGCCCACCAAATCCCGTCGATCTGCGTATCCACGCTCGTTACAATCCTGAAGCCATCACGCAATATAACATCGTGCCGGGCCTGATGGCAGTAGTGCTTCAGATGACGATGACCGTGATAACCGGGTTGGCAATTACCCGCGAGCTGGAACGGGGCACCATGGAAAACCTGCTCTCCATGCCCACGCGTCCGATCGAGGTCATGACAGGCAAAATCATTCCTTACATCCTGGTGGGCTACATCCAGGTGTGCCTTATCCTGGTCGTCGCCTACTTCCTTTTCCACGTTCCAATGGTCGGCAGCCTCTTATTGCTGTTCTCCGTCGCCCTGATATTCATCATCGCCACCCTGGCCGTAGGCATCACCTTCTCCACGCTGGCCAAAAACCAGCTCCAGGCGGTGCAGATGGGCTACTTTTTCTTTTTGCCGTCGTTGTTGCTCTCAGGGTTCATGTTTCCTTTCCGCGGGATGCCGCACTGGGCACAGATGATCGGCGAATTATTGCCCATGACCCATTTTCTCCGCATCACCCGGGGCATCCTGCTTAAAGGCAATGGCATCCATGACATAATCCCCCAGGTCTGGCCAATCGTGCTCTTCATCGCCGTCGCCATGACGGTCGCCCTGAAGCGTTACCGGCGGACGCTCGACTGAGTCGCTACCACTCCCGGGACCCAATTATTTCCACTCCCTGACGGACAAGCTCGCGTTGATGAAAACATCCCGCAAATTGCTTCAAAACAATTTGTGGTTTGGTTCTCTTTACAAGTGGATTTCCAATAAGCAGATTGGGTGAAGATTTTATCCGGACCCTTTGAAACTGCGCATATCTTCAGCCTCCATCAAAGTAGCGGTCCAAATGGAGAAGAAATTGCTCGAATTGGCGGTCGAAATCGTACATGCTCAAGCTTCCATGAGCAAAATGACGGGTGAAGACATCGAGCAGGCGCTGGTAAGGGTCTACAACGCGCTTCACCAGATGAGACTTGCCGAAGATGAAGGGCGGTATATCGAGGTGGGAGAGCCTGCATTCCAGGCTTACGCCGCTCCCGCAGCAGCAGATCCGCACTCCTCCATTCAGGAAGACAAAGTTACCTGCATGGAATGCAAGGCTGAGTTCCGGCAGCTTACAGCAAACCATCTTCGCATCCATCACCTCACCCCGAGGGAATACAAGAAAAAATGGGGATTCCCACTCAAACAGCCCCTATCGGCCAGAACGCTGACTAAACTCCGCAGCCGCTCAGCCAAGAAACGCGGGCTACCCGAAAAGCTTAGAATCTACCTCGACCAAAAGCGGGAAAACAAGACGAGTTCGTCACAGGAATTTTCGACCGGTGGACCAGCCCCCGGGAGAAGATCACTACACGGTACTGTTTGAGCAACTGCTACGCAACATTTGAAAATGGACGACCTCCCAGCGCATCTCCGTGTAGTCAGCCCCTTTTAAGCCTCGAAGCCCGCAAACTCAAGAAATTAACATTAATTTGACGATTTTGCTTCCATCAGCATCTAAAAAACCTAGGCGCTGGCGACCTCTGAAATAGTGCACCGATGGAGGGCGGCGGACCTTTCTGCATTCTGTTGTCATGCAACAATGGATTGGATCGGGCTCGAAATACGAGGCTGTCGTAAATCATTTCCGGCGCGGTCCGGCTTCAACTGGTAACTATTTCGACTATGCGTGATATAATTTCACCGCATGCACGCGAGCCTCACGTGGTTGAATGTAGTATGTAAGTCTATCTTACGAGGTTGGAGGGAAATATGCAAAACTGCTTCAGCACGCCTTTGGGAATGTTCAGCAAAGCGGCTTTTTTAATGCGCAGGTCCGTGGAAGCCGCCCCTGAACTCAGTCGGGCCGCATTCGCACAGGCAAGAGCGACCCAATATTATTGGGACGGAATATTCAAGTACGTCACCGCGTTTATGGGGCCGTCCGTAAATGCTCTGAACGCTTTCGTAAACGTCGAGAAAGAAAAGCTCGCCCGAAAGTCTCCCGATGAGAATCTGAAAGATTACAGCGAATTATTCAACCTGAATGTCA
This sequence comes from Syntrophobacteraceae bacterium, assembly GCA_049512295.1. GTDB lineage: Bacteria > Desulfobacterota > Syntrophobacteria > Syntrophobacterales > Syntrophobacteraceae > SbD1. The sequence goes on along the minus strand of JBEKXG010000122.1, from coordinate 2,480 downwards.
GGCTTGCGAGCACCGCTATGGCGGCAAGCCTGAGAGCCATGAACACTTTTTTTTGCGCAAAGCTGAGCGAAGGTTTTCTTGCGTGGATCGATACGCTCGAAGACGACGACCGCCTGTGCGATTTTGCCTCCGGTCTGGAAGAGATGCTCAAGGCAGCCGATCGTGAATACCCGGAGGCCATAGCGGAGATCAAGGCAGAGTACGGCTTCCACCTGGATAGTCCGGGGTACGTGAAGGTGGCGGAAACCGAGCGTTTCGACCTCTATCAGGTACTTCCCGGCAAAAAGGAGATAACGCCCGGGAGCAAACCCATCCTGATCGTCCCCCCCTATGTTCTGGGGGCCAACATTCTGGCCTTTTTGCCGGCAGAGCAAAAGAGCTATGTTCACTGCTACGCGAATCAGGGAATCCCGACCTACGTTCGCTTGATTAAAGATATAGATACGACTCCCGCGGTCCAGACCATGACCGGAGAAGATGATGCTCTCGATACACGATTTTTTTGCCGGGAACTAATGGCAAGACATAACAGGCAGGTAACCCTGAATGGCTTCTGCCAGGGCGGCTATCATGCTCTGGCCGCACTTCTGGCCGGGGAACTCGACGGCCTCGTGGACGCTCTGATTACCTGCGCCACCCCGGTGGACGGAACCCGGAGCAAATCCTTGAGGGATTACATGATGAGCCTGCCGCCGAGATTCAGAGACGTCAGGTACTCTTACAAAGTGCTCCCGAACGGAAACACGGTGGTCGATGGCCGCATTTTGGGATGGGTTTACAAGCTGCGAAAATTGGAGACCGAGTCGCCGATCGCCTCGTTTCATCGCGACATCAGCATGTTTGACAGCCAGCCCGGTCCGCAAAAGACAATCAGTAAGACCGCCGCGGCGCTCAATCACTGGCTGACCTATGATCAGAAAGACCTCCCGGTCGGCATCACAAAAATGAGTTTTGATTCCTACTCGATTCCAATCGACGAGGAAGGGACACTGCCGGTGACCCTTTTCGGCCGAAAGCTCAATTTGAAGCGCCTGGAAGAAAAGAAAGTCCCCTGGCTTATCTGTATAGCCGATAGCGATGACATCGTTGACAAGCAGGCTTCGCTTGCCGCGCTGGACTATATCGACGCTGAAGTCTGCGTATTTCCGAAGGGCCATGCGTCCCTTGCAACCTCGTGGTCCGTTCCGACGTCCGAATGCGCCCTTCATCTTCGTTTTTGTCCGCCGAGCCGGTCCGGACCGGATCAGGGCAAAACGTGCAGAGGCCCGGTCCGCTTCCAGATCGATCTGGACGAGGCCCTTCAACCAGGATCACTGCTCGAAGAAAACGCTCAAAGCGCAGGATTCGCATAACGGTTTTTTGCGGCAGTAAAGATGGCCGGTTCGAACCAGCAGAGCATGGAATTCCTGAAAAAGCGGGACATCCGAATCCAGCGCTCCCATGAAATATTCCCGCAGTTCCTCATATGAAATGGATTCATCCACCCATCCGTGTCTGTAGAAAATCCTGTAGGTATAGGTATCTACTACAAACGATGGTTTAAAAGCGGCATACAGGACGATACTGTCGGCGGTTTCCGGGCCGATGCCCCGGATTCCGAGAAGATCGGTTCGCAGGGCCTCCGTCTCCTGGGTCAGGAATTCTTCGAAATCGCCGCCCCATTTGGTCAGGATATGATTGCAGAACGACTTTATCTTCTTTGCTTTTTCGTTATAGAAGCCGGAGGAGCGTATGAGGGTTGCCAGTTCGTGTGTGCTGAGCCCGCAAACGGAGTCGAACCTCAAAAGATCATACCGGCGCAGGTTCCCGATTGCCGTCGCCACATTCTTCCAGGCGGTATTCTGTGTCAGGATAGCGCCCAGTATTACCTCAAAGGGGGTCTCCGCCGGCCACCATCGCTGGGGGCCAAAAACGGCTAAAAGCCGGTCATATATCGCCTGCAGCAACTCCTTTCTGTTTCCGCTCAATCCAGTCCGACCCCCGCCAGCGCCGTCCGGCATTTCGCGCAGGCGCCGTTCTTCAGGTTCTCTCTCCTGATGGAATAGCCGATTCGGCTAATCAGCAAGGCCCCGCAGGATTGGCAGTACGTATTCTCGCCGCTGTCTCCGGGCACATTCCCCGTATAGACGTAATGAAGACCGGCTTCCAGCCCGATTTGTCTTGCTCTCCTGATTGTTTCGACCGGCGTAGGTCCTCTGTCGCTCAGATGATATGCAGGATGAAAACGGCTGACGTGCCAAGGAGTCTCAGGACCCAGACCGACCAGAAATCGCGCCAGTTCCTTCAGCTCGGCTTCGCTGTCGTTCAAGCCGGGAATGAGCAGCGTGGTCACCTCGAGCCAGATGCCTTTAGGCTTCATGCTCTCAAGAGTCATGAGAACGGGCTTGAGGCGGGCGCCGCACTGCTCCCGGTAGAATCTATCGCTGAAGGACTTGAGGTCCACATTGGCCGCTCCAAGCAAAGGGGCCGCCGCCTCCAGC
>JBEKXG010000121.1:0-9717 GCA_049512295.1 Syntrophobacteraceae bacterium | reverse complement strand
CCCCTTGGCTATGCCGATCCGCTCCACCATGCGATTCACGCTCGCCTGCCGGAACCCGTGGCGCGAGAATTCATCTACGGCCGCATCCAGGATTTTGCTCTTTTTGCCTTCATCGAGTTTGTTGAATCTATCGCGCGGAAACATGCGCTCCCCACATTCCAGGAGAAAATGACCAGGTGGTCATTATAAACGGCGCACACGTTTTGTCAAACTGATAAAGTGAGACCAATCACTCAATAACATGGATTTCAGACGGGTTTATTTCGAAGACTCGAAGAACACATATTCACGTTGGCATTCGGGGCATTTCATGATCACTCTGTCTTTGCCTTCGGCATGGACGCCGATTCTCGTTCCGCAGAAATCGCATCTCCTGCACAACAGCAGCCCCCGGAACCATGGGAGAGTATTCCCGTGCCTGTCCCTAAGCTGCGTGACCGGGTTCTCTTCCATTTTGGAAGGGCCTCTCATAAGGGGAACTGCATCTCGTTTACTCATCAACTTCCATCAGCCGCGTTACGCCAAAGAACTTAAACGTTTTATGGCCCAGAATCGAGAGAATGTAAAGAAGAAGCTGCCATGGCGCAGTTGAACCGGCTTCCCTCTAATATAGGGCCAAATCTCAAAAATACATACGAACGTGATATGATTTAAGTTGACCGGATTCCCAGATGTTTTTCATGGGAGCTAACGGCTTGATTGAGCTTTTGGGAGATGACAGCCGGGGATCCACGTCTTAAATGCAAGGGAAATGAAGGTTGGAGGATGCCGAAGTGGGTGAATACAGTCATGAATGGCTTTGCCGAAATATCGTGGACAGCGCCCCGGACGCGATCGTATTTGCAGACCGCGAAGGAATCATCCGCCTGTGGAACTCGGGTGCGGAAGCTATTTTCGGGTATAGCGCAACTGAGGTGATCGGGCAGGACCTTGACATTATAATCCCGGAAAAACTGAGAGAGCGTCACAGGCAAGGATACCGCAAGGTGATGGAGACGGGCGTCTCTAAATATATGCACGAACTGCTGGCCGTGCCCGCGCTTCGAAAAGACGGCGCCCGCATTTCAATTGAGTTCAGTATAGTTGTTCTGAAGTCAGATGAGGGCCATGTGGCAGGATTTGCGGCCGTCATCCGCGATGTGACAGCCAGGTGGGAACGGGAAAAAGCCCTGAAAGAGGCGCTGAAATCACATGCCTCAGCCGTTTAATTCCAAGTTGCGCCCTTACGGGTAAGGATTGGCGATCGGAACCCCCCTTTTCTAAGGGGGCAGGGGGATTTTGTAAATGGAGGTTTTACCTCTTTGGCCGCTACTTGGTATAAGCCCACGAAGGAACAGGTCCTGGCAGCAAGGGGCAAGTCCGTCCCCGACGTCATTGCGCCGGGGTTGAAGGTGCTCTTTTGCGGAATAAACCCGGGCCTTTACACGGCAGCCGTCGGCCACCATTTTGCCCGGCCGGGAAACCGCTTCTGGCCTGCGCTCCACCAGGCCGGTTTTACGCCCCGGCAATTTTCCCCATTTGAGGAAGAACAACTCCTGGATTACGGATATGGGATTATGAACATCGTGGAATACGCAACTGCCCGGGCCGACGAACTCACGGCAGAAGAACTCGCCAGGGGCGGGACTATACTCGAGGAAAAGGTGCGGACTTTTAAGCCCCGCTTTTCCGCGATCCTGGGACTGGGCGCTTACCGGCTGGCCTTCAGGCGCCCGAAAGCCTCGCCCGGGCTGCAGCCGGAAAAACTCGGCGGAGTATCTGCCACCTGGGTTTTGCCTAATCCGAGCGGCCTGAACGCGAACTACCAGATAAAAGACCTCGTGCGCATGATGAAAGAGCTCAAGGCCGCTGTGGACAAAGAATGAACGGCCGGGATGAGAGGATTTGCAAAATGGCGATGATGTTCTCATCAGCGGGTTCGGGAAATTTACAGTGAGAGAGAAGCGTGGACGTAGCGGCATTAACCCGCAGACAGGGAAGCAGATGGAGCTGCCGCCGAGGAGGGTGGTTACTTTCAAGTGCTCTGGTGTTCTGCGGGCTGCAATGAATGGGGCGGGTGGTCCGATGCATGGCGCTCGGCTTGATGCATTATTTCGGCTAAAAATTTGAGGGGGAGTTATGAAGACAGGAAAGGATTATATCGAAAGCGTTCAGGCAATGAAAAGCGAAGTCTATGCCTTTGGCGAAAAGGCGCAAAGCCTCATAGACCATCCCTGTTTTCGTCCCACTATCAATGCCTTGGCCCTGACCTACGACTTGGCTAAAGAACAAAGCGCTCTCATGACGGCCGAGTCACCCATTACGGGAGACAGGGTAAACCGCTTTCTACATATCTGCCAATCGCCTGAGGATCTAATAAAGCGGGCCCAATTCGGCAATTTTCTCACTCCGCTTCACGGTGCCTGCGTAGGCGCGAGATGTGCCGGAACGGGTGCTCTCAATACCCTTTACGCCACCACCTATGAAATGGATGAAAAACTGGGAACGGATTACCACAGGCGCTTTCTAAAATTCCTTAAATATGCGCAGGAAGAAGACCTCGCCTGCAGCGGCATGGTCACCGATGCCAAGGGAGACCGGTCACTTGGCCCCGCAAAGCAGGCCGACCCTGATGTCTATCTGCACGTGACCGAGGTGCGCGATGACGGGATCGTGGTGAGAGGCGCAAAGGCTCATCAGTCAGGAGCCGCGATAGCTCATGAGAACATCGTGGTTCCCACCACCACTATGGGGCCTGACGAAGAAAAGTTTGCCGTAGCTTTCGCCATTTCCCCTGATACCCCTGGAATCGTTCATATCGCTGAGGCGCCGGCCCCCAATGCAAGAAGGTTTCAGGCCGACGAGAGAGATTTTGGGAACTTCCGGTACGGAGTCCACGGATCCACCTTAGTGGTATTTAACGATGTTTTCGTTCCCCGTGAAAGGGTGTTCATGTGCGGGGAATATACCTATACCGGCGCCCTCGTTCAAAGATTTGCTTCTTTTCAACGCCTGGCAACAGCAGCCTGCAAGTCAGGCCACTGTAATCTTTTGTGCGGGGCGGCAGCTGTGGCGGCCGAGTATAATGGCTGCGAAAAGATGGGTCACATCCGGGAAAAGCTTACCGAAATGTCCTTCCAGTCGACTCTCGCCTTCGGTTCGGCAATCGCTGCCGGCTACATGGCTTCGTCTACGGCATCGGGAGTCTATGTGCCAAATACGCTCATGGTCAATGCCGCCAAACTGCAAGCTGTTAAAGCTGTTTGGGATGCATCGCAATTGGCCTGTGACATCGCTGGAGGTGTGGTATGTACGGCGCCCGCTGGTAAAGATTTTGATAACCCGGAAATTGCCGGGTATGTGGAAAAGTACTTTAAAGGCAAGGCAGAGATACCCGCGAAGGAGAGGATCAGGATTGTCCGGCTTGTGGAGTATCTCGTTGGGCAGTCGTCTATCATACCGACGGAATCCGTGCATGGAGCGGGACCTTCTGCTACACAACGGCTAATGATCCGGGCAGCAACCAATTTGGACTATCTAAAAAGGTGTGCCAGGATCATGGCCGGGATTGAAAAATAAGGTGTGTCTGCTCCAGACAGCCGGCTATCCAATAATCAGTACAAGAAAGACTTCCTCTCTTTGGCCTTGAACGAGGGAAGCTTCAGACGATTTCGTTTTTCTCCCCATTTCCGAGTTTACTTTGGCCGGAGCCTCGGAACAGCTCGACAAACTCTGCCGCATATTTGTATTGGGACAGCTTCGGGTGTCATCGTTGCTGAACGGGGAGGGTGACTGATGAATCCAAAATCTCGAGTTCAAATATTCCAGGCTTGGATCCGGCTTGGCTTCCGCCCGGTGATCAACCCGCCTGAAAATGGTGAGAGCCGGGAAGGCGCCACAACCGGCCCTGCTCACGGCTCTCTCAGGAGGCATAATACCTCGGTGATATTGTCGGCAAGAGAACCAAAGGTCCGAAGTAAAATTAGCGACAGTGCCCCGGAATCCACTTTCCTTCGGCGTTGTGATGACCTGGAACCCAGTGCCGATGTTTCCAGTGAGCCTCAATCCATTTCCCGTGTTTGTTGTGGTGGCCGTCAACCCAGACCTTTCCGCAAGGTGGGTGGGCGCTTACATCAACGGCCGTGAAGGCGGACAAAAAGGCCAGGCAGACACTGAAAATCAATAGTTTCATCTTCAACTCCTCATTCCCTTCTGATTGGATGTGGTTAGGGTAATTGATCTTGATTGAGAGACAAGGGAGCGAAGTATTTCGTCTACACGCAGTAATATTTTTTCAGATTGCTGCCGGGCCAAAAACAGAACGGCCGGAAATTGCTTCTCCCGCCTTTGGGATTCCTGATGAGAGCCATTCGGTTACGCTTCTTTACCTTGACTGCCGGAGGCTCCTTGACAGTCCAATTACTGTGCTTAAATTTCCAAGCGGACCCCAAGAGGTCAGAGTAGGAAGCCCAGTGAACATGCTCGGCGGGAATACCCACCGGAAACAAGAAAGCGCAAGGCTTTCTTCGGGGAAGTTGAGAAAAGAAGCCGGGATGAATCGAACACGATAGAGTTGGGCAACTGAAAAGGTCACTTGGGGTTCAACTTTTTCCGGTCTTGTGTTTTTCCTCGCCCGGGACTGATTTCGTGGTCAGGGCTATGATCTCCCGCCTTCGGTAACAGTCGATTGTATGATCGTTCACCATTCCGGTGGCCTGCATGTGAGCGTAAACTATCGTGGGTCCTACGAAAGAGAAGCCCCTCTTTCGCAAAGCTTTGCCGATCTTTTCTGATTCCGAACTCTTCGAGGGGTAGTCCTCCAATTTCCGGAGCATATTCACGATAGGCTTATTATCGATAAGGTCCCAGATGTAAGCCCCAAAACTTCCGAATTCTTCTTGAACTTCCAGCAACCTTCCGGCGTTATTTACTGCAGCGAGAACTTTTGCCCGATTGCGAATGATCCCTGGATTTGAAAGGAGTTCGTGGATTTTTGCCTCATCATAGCCAGCAACCTTTTCGGGATCGAACGAGTCGAAGGCAATGCGGAAGCTGTCCCTTCTCTTCAGGATCGTATACCAGCTCAGCCCTGCCTGAAAGGCCTCCAGAACAAGGAATTCAAATAAGTGCCGGTCATCATGAACGGGAACCCCCCATTCCTTATCATGGTACTCCACGTACTCGGGCTTACTCAGATCGACCCATGGACATCTTTTGACTGAATCATTCATGTGCACTGCCTGATCGTTTGAAACATCGTTTCCAAAAGCTCCTCTCGCATCCTCACAACCCGATCACACGAACACTCGATCATGGCATTGGTCCTTCACCACGGCGCCCTCACTCTCTCCTGCTCGCCCGAAGTCAGTCCTGACTCCGATGATCTTCCGTTCGTACGGACTTCTTCCGCGCTGTACTAAGGTTTGACTAATTCACCCACAACGGTAAAGGTACCCACAACCGTTCCTCCCCCACCGTCGAAGGGATTGCCGGTTTCAAGCGGAAATGTTGTAAGAGTGATAGTACCGGTCACCTGGTTGCCGCCTTGATTGAATTTAAGGGTGTAGTCCAGGCGTGCGACATCCTGGTTCGGTGGAAAGTCGAAATCGATTGTCTTCGCCACCACTTCGCCGTTACGTTTGGCTTTCCATGAACCCAGTTGGCTGCTAAAGAAGAATGCCGGTCCCCCTTGTCCGGAATCTATCACGGACATAGTGTGGTCGGCGTGCAGTGTAATTACCCCGCGGGAGGCGAACTTTCCCGTCGAGTCCTTGATGGTGGTGACATACGATGCGCCTCCGAGAGAATCCGACGCAGCGGCCTTTTCGGGGTGCAACAGAGTGAACAGGCTCACGGCAGCGAGGAAGCCTGATATACCAACTGTAACGGATAGACGTAGATGCTTCATCGTTCTTGCTCCTTTACCCGGATTCACAGCTTTGCTTCTCGTCTTTGTCAGTGCCTTGGGAGCCGGCGGTGTCCGCATGCCTCTGCGGCCATTGACATGATTCCAACAGAATCTTATTTCACCGTCAATGGAATTGCCATATGTCAGGATCAAGAAAGTACATTTCGCATGCCTGGGCATCGCAACCCTTGCTCCTTTTGATATGGAGCGTGTGAAACGGGAGTTCTTAAGCTGCGCGGCAATTGAGAGGAGAAAGCTATGGAAGGGAAAATAGTGGCAAAGGAAATGCGGGTCATGACCGAAAACCCTCTAAACGCAGAAACTCCCGCTATATATCTTCGTTCCTGGATTACGGCGAACTCGGTGTTTTTTGACAGAAATCAGAATGCCTTGATGGAAACTCCCATCGACCCTGCCGACTGGCGGCTGACAATTACGGGAGAGGTCGAAAAAGAATTGCAATTCACCTTTGACAAAATTCTCCGAATGCCCAAGGCAATCGTCGCCAACACGCTCGAATGCTCCGGCAACGGCCGTTCCCTGCTTAAAGAAAAGGCAAAGGGAAATCCCTGGACTATTGGTGGAGTCGGCAACGCTGTCTGGGGCGGCGTATGGTTGAAAGATGTGCTCCAGAAGGCCGAATTAAAGGAATCGGCCAAACATGTCGGCTTTGAAGGCTTCGATAAGCCCGTGGGTTCTGCCGGGATCAGGTTCGTGCGCAGCATTCCAATAGAAAAGGCTTTATCATCAACGCTCCTTGCCTATGAAATGAACGGGGAACCTTTGCCGCTAAAGCATGGCTACCCGTTGCGTGGACTGGCGCTAGGGTGGACTGGTGCCAATTGCGTCAAATGGTTGACCCGGATAACGCTCTTGGAGAGGCCCTTCGAGGGCTTTTTCATGGACAATGTATATCGTATTTTGCAGAAGGGGCAGGATCCCAAAACCGGAGAAGTGGTCACAAGAATTCCTTTAAAGTGCATTATTACCCAACCACTGGCCGATGAAAAACTACCTGCAGGGCCTGTCGTTGTTCTTGGTGCTGCTTACGGCGGCGAAGCGGCCGTCGACAGTGTTGAGGTTTCGGTAGACGGCGGCAAGACCTGGCAGCACGCATCATTCATAGGTCCCGATGAGCTTTATGCCTGGCGGCAATGGCAGTATATTTGGGATGCTCGTGACCCTGGAACTTATACTCTGATGGCGCGCGCCACAGACAGCGACGGACATCGGCAGCCTGAAAGCGCCGGATGGAATGTTTTAGGATACGGCAACAATGGCGTTCAGGAGCATGCCGTAACGATGGAGGTCGTCTGAGGCGGGTCACGCACGTCTCTACCAGCGATATGACCTCTCACCCAAATCAAACCGCCGCCTTCTTCTTCCGCGGTCTCGTCCGCCTCGGTTTGCCGGCTGTCACTGTCTCAGTTGCCGCTTGTGGGGACGCCTTGGCTTTCTCCTGCCTTCTCGCCTCCATGTACTTTTGCAGCTTCTCGGGCAGTCCTCTCTTCTTAGCTGCTTTGATTCGGGCTTTGGTCAAATACTTTGCGGAAAGAGGAGTCCTCATCGAAAATCCGTATTTCTTCTTGTACTCTTTCTGATCAAGGCCGTGGGCTATTAGATGTTTCTTGGTAAGCAGCCTCATCTCAGCACCGCATTCAAGACAGATCACTTTGTCATTCTGAATGGAATCCTCAGGTGTGAGTGCTTTTGCCGGAGCCGATTCCTCCGTTTTGGGTAATTCGATCACCCCGGACTCGGCTCTTTGCAGTTCATGCAGAGTGCTGAAAACCTGCCGAATATATGAGCTGATATCGGCGGCTGTCATGGGGGTTAAAGATACTTGGGCCTGGACGATCTCTCCGGAGCTTTATTCATTTTCTAACCATATCTCTGGTTCGGAGTGGAGGCGATGAAAATACCGGTGATCCAAATGACCACAAGCCAATCAGAAGCGCATGAGCATTTAAAATACGCAGATTGCCGGCCATTGCCGGCCTCTTATATGTCTGAGTACTCCGTGCTGGGGCTTGTTGTGGATAAGCTCGATCGGGCCATTCAGATACTAAGCGGGAATGGCCTCCAAATTAACACAGAGGTCTTTGGCGCTGAGGTGGAAATACTTGGGCCTGCCCAATTACCTGAAATGGTCGGAATTCTCGTAGAGGGTGGGGTCTGTTGTTCGATAGGCGACGTGATCGATTCTGTCTACCAGGGCTGATAAAGGCGACCCCGGCCAGGGTGGTTGGAACATAGGTTATCATCGATGAAAGCAACTCTATATCTCAATAAGACCTTCAAATCACTGCTCCTCGTGAGATAGACTTACTTGCTACACTCAAGTGTGTGAGGCTCGCGTACCTACCGGAAAACATGTCTATCGATTGCGGTGGGCGTTCGCAGGACGCCTTCTCTCATGCAGCCTCAATCCCCCTGAAGCATGTTTCGAACAGCCGCACAGTACTCCCGGCTTTCCTCATCAACTGGTGAGAGATCGATTTCCGAAGGCGACGCAGCCCCCAAACCAAGCTCGACCGCTCGCGCAATCTGCTCCTGGTCGAATATCCGCCGCTTCATAATAGCGGGATTGCTGCCGAGCACCTTGAGTATCGCCACTCCGACCGCGTCAATTGCCACCCGGTCCATCGAGGCGAGGAAAACTTCACCTCTGGCCCGCTTCCCACTCATAGGCCCACCGTCCACTAAAACATCTATCCCATCCAGGACGACAAGCTTCGGCTGAAACGGCGTGTTGATCTCGGCGATCATCTTTCGCTGATACGTAGAGCCGTGGAGCTCATTCATGTAATCGAATCCATGCCGGGAAGTCGGGACAACCCCGACGTGCAGTTTGAGAGACATGGTGAAGACTCCGCCGTACTGGTGAGTTTTCAAGCAGCATGTCGAAACCAGGCACTCGGTTTCAAGGACTGGGCGGGCTATTCGGAACCCATTGGGCCAGTGACTATCCTTCGGCCTAAATTCAATCCAGTGGGACCTTTCAAGATCATCGAAGTTGATAATCCGAACGTCTCTTTCCTGCATCAGGGTAATGACTCCCTTTTCCCTCATGACCTGGATGGTTGGCGGGTAGCTCCGCTCGCCCAAACTGATTGATTTTGAGCCCATCTTCCAAAGCTCTTCGACCAAGGCAACCAACGTATCGTTGTGCGTTGAGCCCGGACATGGGTCCGCCGTATTGAAGTTGGGCTTGATCAGGACATCCTTGCCTTTAACCGGATTGTTTCCCAAGCCGGCTATTGAAGCTGTTACTCCCTGCGATCTATCTGTAGTCTTAACAAAAGCAACCCGACTCATTTCTTACTCCTGAATTCCAGTTCTCAAGAGGCTTTTAGTGGATGACGATCACAGCTCACATTAGCCTTTTAGGTGAGGAGTACTGAAAGCCGCTCCCCGACATGGAAACGGCAAAACGGCTCAACAACCCTGCCTTTGGCGTTATGGAATCGTATCGGATCGAACCATGCTGTTGGAGACCCTTGTTTCTTTTCACCCTATTCAGTCGAGTGCTTGATTTCCGGCAAAACCCTGTCTTTAACCTTCGGTTTCCACTCCTGCGCAAGGCGTTGCGCCTCTGTGATCTGGGATGGCATCATTTTCCGGGCGATGTTGTCTATGTTCTTTTGGGCATCCGAATCGCCTCGTGCTGCCGCTAAATTAAACCACGTGTGCGCCAACACGAAGTCCTTCGGTACGCCGTCGCCTTTGGCATACATCACTCCCAGATTACATTGCGCCATAACGTGACCCTGCTCAGCCGCCTTGCGGTACCACTTCGCAGCCTCGGCATAATCATGGGGCACGCCTTG
>JBEKXG010000120.1:0-9744 GCA_049512295.1 Syntrophobacteraceae bacterium | reverse complement strand
AATGATACGGTCTGGGTCGCCAATTTTGGTACCAACCGCAATATAAATGATCCTAATAACTTCGTGCCCGACGGGTTGATCCCGCGCGTGAGCAACTTTTGCGGCATGGACCCGTCGAAGTGTCCGCCGGGCAAGCGGCGCACAGGCAAACCTGTTTCGCCGCAAACCGGCTACACGTCCGACGCGTTGGATCGGAGCACCGCCGTCGCAATAGATCCGTCCGGCAACGTATGGTTGGCGAACAACTATAAAGAAAAACCCCCGAGCAACAATCCGGGCCAGAATTCCATCGTCGTTATGGTGGGTGCTGCCGCACCCTTGAAAACACCGGCCATAGGGCTGCCAAAGTCTTTCGACAGATTAATCCGCGAATAGTGAAGCTGTTGCGGGAAATTTCGTCGAGACCGTTAATTAATCATGGGTAACCCCCCGGCTCTGCCGGGGGGCTCCCGGAGTTTGATATTTCCGGGAATATGCATGAGCAGTCGTTTTTCGGAATCAATTTCGAAGGAATATTGAAAGGACGTTTGAGTTTTGCCACGCGACCGTGGATAAAAAGAGACAGGCAAAGACAATTGAGCCTTTGATCCTTATATATTGAATAAGAGCGACGACTCCAACTTGAAGAACATGCTCAAAGCTTGAAAAAACTCAAGTCCGAGGTTCAAGCCAATGCCGCGAAGGAAGTAACATCTCTGTTGAAAGGGCCGAGGGCCGGTTCAGCCATGTGAGGCGCCCTGTCTTTCCAACGCTGTGAATAGATTGTGGCAGGGGAATCGCGGATATACATCCAATGCTTCTAAATTTCATAACAAAGAAGGAGAGAGTCATGAAAATGGTGATTTCGCTCGTGCTCGTACTGGCCGTTCTGATTATACCGTATGGCTTATTTGCCCAGCAGGAAAAAACTCAGACCCCTGCCGCTCCAGGGGAGCCCCAAGCGCAGACCGCACCTAAGCACACAATGTCAGAGCACCACATGAAAGAACACGACGAGATGATGTCACGGATGAAAGAGATGGAAGCTCGACTTGACGCAAAAATAGCGGCCATGGACGCGGCAAAAGGCGAGGAAAAAGTGGAAGCCATAGCAGCCGTTATAAAAGAAATGGCATCCCAGAGAAAGGATATGCAAGAACACATGATGAAGATGCATGACATGAGGAAGGGACATATGATGGAACATATGAAACAAGGTATGGAAGGAGAAGCAGGCAAGGGAAAAGGTATGTAGCCCGGGAGCTTGCGATCTTTTACGGGTCTATTTTATGCGGGAGATCGACCGCGTGCGCGCCAGAGCAAGAAAGCTTCTCGACGAGCGGAATGAACAGTTCTAATTCTGATCATCAATCGACAATCCGTTTATCTCACCATCAATGATTTTTCTGGCAAATATGATGCCTTCCATGTCTGCCACCTCTTTGATAGAAAAGGTATTTTCGGAAGAGAAGGTTTGCTCTCTCATTTCAGTTCCCGAATCTTTCTTTCGGACAACAGTGACTTCCAGGGTCCATCGGTCACTTTCGATAAGATGAACGGATTTTGACCTGAGCAAATAACCCTTGTATATAAATCCCATCACCGGTCCTTTTGGTTGAACAGTAAAGTCAAAGCCTGCTTCCTACGCAATCTCCAGATGTCTGGACCCCGGCGCCGCCGCGAATTACAGAGTGGATGTGATGAGGTCCGCTACGGATTCTACTATCTCACATCTCAGGGGTGGTCCAACCTTCTTTCCAACCTCACGTAGAATTCGATCGGCTCCCGGCTCACTTTTTTCCTTTCAGGAAATTTCGCACCGCGTCAGCAGAAGTACCAACCGCCGTGACTGCATTTTTTAGCTGCATCTCAGTGCAAGTGAACTTTTGGCACCAATATTTAAGTTCATTTCGCTCGTGAGGATTGACCCTGTCGTTGGCGAAAGGGCCTCGCTTGGGTCTATCGGCACACATGGCTTTGCTCCTTTAAACGGTGGTATCACTCTCCTCCATCCGGGAAAGCACATTATTCCTTCGAGATACCCGAACCACTAGCATATCACTTTGCAGGACCAAAGAACATGGGCCAAAACGAATTGCAGAGTTGACGAATGCGGAGAACGAGTGAACGAGTTGGCGGCGGCAGGAGTCGAGGTGCGGGGTCTTCAATCCCGCTGTCAGCCCTAAATAAAGCGTTTCTGCGTATCCTTGAGGTATTTTTCCTCGAGCAGCGCAGCGATTTTTTTGATTATGTTGCGGCGAATGTCGAGTTCCACGGGAAGGTTGGGGTCCTGGTGCGCTTCGTTTACGCGGGTGCCCACCAGGAAATGGATAACATCGCTGTCGAGCAGAATCGATGCGAGCGCGGAGGCGGCGTTGGACCTTGCCGTCTCGGGCTTTTGCCCGCTCTCCAGCATCTCGGCCACCTTGCTGAGGGTCAGCGTGCCTTCGGTTATCAGTTCGACCCCCGCCATCCTTGAAGGCGGAGGAATTTCCGGATCGATATTGTCCAGGTCCATTTCGATCTCTTCGTTAAGTTCGCGGCCGAGAATCTGGGCGGTTGTGCCCCCGCAGATCACCTTTCGCCCGTTGAAAGACTTGAGCACTGAGGCCAATTCCTGGTCCCTGGCCTCCGAAAAGGGCGGCCCGGTTACAAGCAGCAGAAAACGGGGATGCCGCATATATATCACGCCGCAGGTTATATCGTCCTTTGGTTCGAAAGAGTCGATCTGGCGTGCGTGGAACGCTATCTTCCGGGCGAGTTGGCGAGAAGATATGTCCTTTTCCCAGCCGATCCACTGCTGTATATTCCTGGTCACCTCCCTGGCGCTCCATCCGAGCGGATAGTCGGGAAGTCCCATGCCTGCCTGGCTGACGCCATCGGAAAAATAGATGAGTCTATCCCCTATATGGAAATCGAACTCGGAAACGTTGACCTGGCGATCGCTCCATTTCGTGAGCTGTATCGGAGACCTGGGGACCTTGACGAATTCGGCGCCGCGCAGCAGAACGTAATTGGGATTTCCGTGCTCTATTATGCGGGCATGTCCCGAGCTGTTAACGTCAACTATGGTGAAAGTGGAGTAACTGATCTTTCGGACACTGCACACAGGCAGGGTATCCATAATGACTTCGGCGGTCTCGGTTACGTCGGCGTAATTCGAGGTGTACTTTACGGCCATGGTAGCCGTGAGGTTCGCCAGGACGCTGGCCTTTATACCGCTGCCCAGCCCGTCGGAAAGGCAGGTGATCACCCGGTTTTCTTCCTTGATCTTATGGGTCAGCACCACATCGCCGGAGACATATTGCCGGTACTTGTAGAACTGGTAGGAGTCGATATCGAGAAAGAAATCCCGCGTAGTCTTTATCATTAGACCTCCGGTGTGGTTACGGACTGGATTATGGAATTGAGGATCACTTCGGATTCCGCCGCGTTCTCACCGAGCAGGTAAGCAATCTGCTGAACCGTCGCCAGATTTTTCTTGATAACCTCCTGTGCCTTCTGGATCATGGCCTCTTTGTGAATGGTCGGCTTGGTAATGTCCTGGAAAATGCCGCACACGACCCGATGTTTCTCGATGGAGAAGATATCCACGTGAAGCACCGATTTCTTGTGCCTCAGATCGCGGTTGAGCGTATCCTCAGCTTTTTCGAGCACCGTTTTGAAAAGCGAATGAAACGGGGCGATCTCGCGGAGAAACACACCCTCCAGGCCGGGCTTCATCCGGAACGCTCTCTCAACATCCGGACCGAGAACTCTGGCGAAATTGAGATTGCACTCGATTATCCTGATCTCCTCATCGACCAGTACGATTGCGCTGGGGACCTTCTCCATCAGGGCGTTCGTCTTCTTTTGGGCCAGTTTTCGCATGTAGGCGGCGCACATCACCTTTTCGGCCTTGTCGTCGATCAGCGCCTTTGCAAACTCGCGGCAGTTGTCATAGCCGCAGCCGCCACAATTGAGTTCGTCCTCGGGACCGTACTTGCCCACCGTCTGGAGGGCCTGCTTCATTATTTTGTCATTGTATTCCTTAACCGGCACCGGATCGGGAGCGAGTCCGGCGGTCCGCGGCGCTTCAAGCGGACGAGGTATCTCGGCGCCCGGATATTTTGCGTAGTCTATGATCTGGCAGCGCTTCCAGGCAGTAGCATGGCGCTGGCTGGCCTTGGGGCCGTTTACGCATCCACCCTCGCAGGCCAGCAGCTCAAGAAAGACAGGATGGGAAAGCCGTATTTCATTCAGGCCGGAAATTGCCTTTTTTATGTTCCGGATTCCCGAAAAGGCCATGCACTCGGCTTCCATGATGCTGCAGTTTGCCTTAATCCCGGCCATCATTCCGCCATCGACCGGGTAGAGGGCCCCCTCCCTGGCGCTATAAGGAACAAAGCTCCTCTCAGAGCCGCCCGAACCGGTTTCGAAGGAAAGCCCCTCCTCGACCATCCAGCGCCTCATGTCCTCGAATGTGAGGGCAACATCGAGCAAATACGGATTTGAATCCGCTTCGCCCTTTTTACCAATGCAAGGGCTGAAAAATACGATGCCTATCGAGGCGCCGTATGTTTCCCGCAGCATTTCGCAGTGTGCGATAACCGGTGAGACGTGGGGCATTAGACAGTTGACGTATTGCGGATAGTATTTCCCGATGTAGTTAACGACGACGGGACACGCGGTAGAGACGATCACACGCGGAGTTCTGTCCTGGAGCAGTCTGGCCGAGCTCCCCGAGACCCGTTCGGCGCCGAGGGCTGTTTCCGAAACGCCTTTGAAACCGAGCTTCTTCAGGGCGCCAATGACAGCGGACGCGGGAATATCCGGGAATTCGCTCACAAAAGAGGGGGCAAGCGACGCATAGACCTGTTCTTTTTCGGTAAGAAGGCGGCGTGCGAGCTTCAGATCGTCTCTAACATGCTTGGCCCCGTTCGGGCATATCTCGACGCAATGACCGCACATGATGCACAGGTCCGGAATTACGGCGGCGCAGGCGTTTTCCACTTTGATCGCCTTTACGGGACACTCCCGGATGCATTTGAAGCAGTCCTGGCATTCGGTCCTTTCGGTGTAGATGGGGGTATGAGCGTTCATGCGGCTATCTATTCCTGTCCTTTAAGATGGTCATCGAGAATAAATTCCAGGCAATCGGAGCCACTCAGGCTAAAGACGTTGCCATCGACTGTTATGTTGGGACCGTCCTTGCAAAGGCCTTCGCAAAGATGTCCTTTCAAATGCACCTTTCCGCAAAGCCCGTGCAGGCCTATGTACTCCCGGATCAGGGTGATGTTCTTTTTATTGCCCCTCGAAAAGCAGGAGCTTCCCATGCAGATCACCAGCTCAATCGGTTCTTTGGCGTTATTATCGCTCATGGCTGCCCCTCTTAGTTTCCGGTGATTCCGGATGGACGCCTGTCAGTTTTCACGCCCCGCGAGGCGCGATTTACGGTAAATCTCCAGCGCAGCGGGGAATGGCGCCAGCGCCCGCTCCATGATGCCCAGGCTGTAAGCGATAACGAGTCCGTAGTTGGTGATCGCAACACCAGCCTGGCGGCAATGAAGTATTCGGCTCAGCATTTCCCTGCGGTTCCACATGCAAGCGCCGCAGTGGATGATAAGCCTGTAAGGCGAAAGGTCCGAAGGGAAATCGTGTCCCCGGACGTGATCGATTTCCAACTTTGCTCCCACGTATTGTGTCAGCCAGCGCGGGATTTTCACCCGGCCGATGTCTTCGGCGATCGGATGATGCGTGCAGGCCTCGGCTATGAGCACCCGGTCTCCAGCCCTCAGTTTTTCGACCTCAAGCACCCCTTCGACCTGGGTAAGCAGATCGCCCTTGAAGCGCGCAAAAAGAATCGAGAAGCTGGTCATCGGCACCCCCTCAGGGGTATCGGCCGCAACTTTCAAAAAAGCCTGCGAGTCCGTAATCACCAGCCTGGGTGGACTCTTGAGCTTTTCAAAAGCCCTTCGCAACTCGCGCTCCTTTACCATCATGCAAATTGCGTCGCTATCGAGCAGGTCCCGAATGGTCTGCACCTGTGGCAAGATCAGCCGGCCTCTGGGAGCTTCCTTATCGATCGGGATTACCAGTATCGCCATCTCTCCCGGCCCGACGAGGTCCCCGGCAATTGCCGGATTGTCGATGAACTCGCCCGGAACACTCTCCAGCAGCGCCTGGCGCAGCGAAGCAATTCCCTCACCGGAAAGCGCGCTGACGCAAACCGCACGTATTTTTCGGCCGGAGAGCCCCTTTAGATGGAGCGGGTCGGGGGCGCCCAGATCGCATTTGTTGAAAACGACGAACATTGGGACTCCGCGCGCCCCAAGCTCCTCGATAATCCCCTCCTCGAAAGCGCTCCAGGTTGAATAGTCTGTTGCAAGCACGCCGATGTCGGTCCTGTCCAATACCTGGCGCGTTTTTTCCATCCGCAGATTTCCCAGCGCACCTTCGTCGTCTATGCCTGCCGTGTCTATGAAGAGCACCGGACCGAGCGGCAGCAGTTCCATCGGTTTTTCAACCGGATCGGTAGTGGTTCCCGCAAATTCGGAGACTATTGCTACGCTCTGGCGCGTAATCGCGTTCAAAAGGCTCGATTTGCCCACGTTGCGACGGCCGAAAATGCCGATGTGCACACGCATGCTCCGGGGCGCTTTCAGCATTTGGGACCTCCCGGCTTGTTTGCCGCACTCCCCAGACCGCACACGGCCTCCGGGCTTATAAGCTGCTCGAACTGCTCGGGAGTCAGCAATTTTTCCCCAAGCACAATCTCCCTCACGCTCTTTTTTTCTGCACGGGAGCGCCGCGCAATCCGGCACATGAGATCGTAGCCCAGGGCAGGCAAAAGGGCCGTAGCCGTCACTGTAGAGGTCTCAACGTATCTTCTGCAGCGTTGCTCGTCGGCTTCGATCCCGGCAACGCAGAGCCGGCACAGAATATCGGAGGCGTTGGCAAGCAGGTCGATGCTGTCGAGCAGGCATGCCGCCACCAGCGGCAGAAAAGGATTGAGTTCGAGGCTCCCCGAAGCGCACGCGAAGGTGAGCGATGCGTCCAGACCAAAGACGAGCATCGCCGCCTGGCTTGCCGCCTCCGGGATTACCGGGTTGACTTTCCCGGGCATTATCGAAGATCCCGCCTGGCGCTCGGGAAGGATAATCTCGGCAAGGCCGCTCTCGGGGCCGCTCGCCATGAGCCGCAGGTCTGTGCAGATTTTGAGCAGAGTCGCCGCGCAGGCCTTCAAAATGCCAGACACTTCCACGAATACGTCTGCGTTTTGCGTGTTGTCGATCAGGTTTTCAGCACGGGCGAAACCGATAGAGGTATTTGCCCGCAAAATGTCGGTCACCGAGAATATGAAATCCCGGGGCGCAGATAGCCCGGTGCCGATGGCCGTGCCGCCAAGGTTGATTACACGCAGCCGCTCCTCGCATTTGTAAATCCGCCACCTGTCGCGGTTCAGGGCTTCGGCGTAGGCGCTCATCTCCCGGCCGAGCGTTGTGAGGACCGCGTCCTGAAACTGGGTACGGCCAACCTTGACCACGTGCGCAAAGCGCTTCTCGAGGTTCTGGAATTCTTCCTGGAGCGATACGATCCTCGACTCCAGCACCCGAAGCCGCCGAATTGCGGCGAGCTTCAAGGCTGTCGGGTAGGTATCGTTTGTCGACTGGTGAAGATTGATGTCGTCGAGCGGGGATATGCTGCCGTAGCTGCCGCGCGCTTCACCCAGGATTTCGAGGGCGCGGTTGGCAAGAACCTCGTTGACATTCATGTTGGCGCTCGTCCCTGCGCCTCCCTGAAGCAGGTCAACCAGGATATGGCCGGTAAGCAGGCCTTCCCCCATTTCGAGGCAGGCCCGTTCGATGGCCTCAGCTTTTCGCGGCTCGTCTTTCCATGCCCCAAGTCTTCGATTGGCCCGAGCGCATGCCAGCTTAACCTGCCCGAAGGCGCGAACCAGTTCCTGATGAACAGGCCGGCCTGCAAGAGGAAAATTCTCAAGCGCCCGGACGGTATGGATGCCGTAGAGCCTGCCTTCCTCGATGGTAAGCTCGCCGAGAAAATCGCGCTCTATTCTAAATGCCTCCGGCATTTAACAGTCCGCCATAGATTTTTCGTTTAACTGCCAACGACCAGTGCTTTGTCAACACAGTTTTTCAGAGATAAACATCGCGTCCTCCCGCGCCAACACGGTCGAGCATCCTGTAAGCCCTGGTCCGCTGGTGTTCCTCCATTAGATCGAGTTGCGCCGCTACAAGCTTTTCACCAGCGCGCCTGGTTTCAGGCGAGGCGTAATCGATCAGGTACTCAAGGAAGGTCGAAAGGGCGTTTGGGCCGCAGCGCAACTTGATGGCGCCGGGCTTTGCAACCGCCATGAAATCCCGGCCCGTTCGCCCCAGCCTGTAGCATGCCGTACAAAACGACGGGATGTACCCAAGATCGGCGAGATCGCGGACCACTTCGTCAAGGGGGCGGTGGTCGCCAAGCTCAAACTGTGCGCCATGGTCCTGCACTCCATCCGCATACCCGCCCGGGTTGGTCCGGCTGCCTGCAGAGATTTGCGAAATCCCCAGGGCTAAGGTTGAGCGCCGAATTTCAGCATCCTCGCGAGTTGACATGATCATGCCGGTGTAGGGCACGGCCATTCGCAATATGGCGATTAATTTCAGAAAATCGCTGTCGCTCACCGGGTGTGGAGGATTTGAGGCAACCCGTGAGCCAACTGTGGGTTCCAGCCGGGGCACGCTAATCGTGTGCGGTCCAACTCCGAACGAGGCCTCCAGGTGTTCGACATGCCGCAGCAGGGCCAGTATCTCGAACCTCCAGTCGTATAACCCGAAGAGCACACCCATCCCCACATCGTCTATGCCGGCCCGCATCGCGCGATCGAATGCCTCGATGCGCCACGCGTAATCCCGTTTGGGGCCTGAGGTATGCATGATGGAATAGGTTTCCGGGTGATAAGTCTCCTGGAAAACCTGGTATGTTCCGATGCCGGCAGCTTTGAGCTCCCTGAACTCATCTATGGACAGAGGGGCCAGATTAACGTTCACGCGACGGATTTCCCCCCGCCCGCTGCGAGTTTTGTAAACTGTTTCGATTGATTGGAGAATGTAGGAAAACCCATCGTCCGGATAGCTTTCCCCGGCGACCATCAGAATGCGCTTGTGGCCCTGCTCTACCAGGATTTTGATTTCAGATGCGATTTCTTCCTGAGACAGGGCGCGCCGCCGGATATCCCTGTTTTCGGCGCGGAATCCGCAGTAGAGACAATTATTCTTACAAAGGTTGGAAATATAAAGAGGCGCAAAAAGAACGATACGGGGGCCGTAGATGGATTCCTTCACGCTCCGGGCGGTATGAAAAAGTTCCGCGAGCAGATCGGGTGCGCTGATGGAAATGAGGGCTTCGACGTCAGCGGAATCCAGCCCTTTGAGTTCCAGGGCTTTGGCCAGGATTTCCCGCACCCGCACGGGGTCTTCCTTTAGCTCAAGCGCTGCCAGCCGCCGGGAAATGGCCCCATGGTCAATAATTGCGTCCGTTTGCTCTGGCTGACCCATCCTGGTGAGAGCTTTCAATCTGAGAAGTCGAAGAGGAGCATAATCCAGCCAGCTCCAGAGAAATTGTCAGTAAGAATTATTCTACTCTTTTCTAGTTATTAATTCAATTGATCTTTTTGCCCCTCAAACAGATCGCTTTCACTTTTCCAAGTGAAGCCGGAAGACTGGAAGGCGGTCCATCTACAACTATGAAATTCGCAGGCATTCCCGGGGCGAGCCGCCCGAG
>JBEKXG010000119.1:0-13827 GCA_049512295.1 Syntrophobacteraceae bacterium | reverse complement strand
CCGGTTGTCGTCGCCGGCGGCGCCAAATGCCCTCCGTCGTGGTCTAACAGCAACGGGGGCATTTATATGGGTCCCTACCTGATCCTCTCAGGGCCCTACAAGGCAGGTAGCACCTCAGGGTGGACAGCCACCTGCGGCGGTGATAACATTTATCAGAACCCGAACGATACGGACCTTCATATGAACTGGATCTCAAATCACTCAATCACACCCGATGTAATCTGGGTGGAGTGCAAGAAAAAAGTGGCCGCAACGGCGGCGCCTGCACAAGGAGGAGCACGATAAGCCGGATAGCCGGCCTTGCGCCCGCAAGTACTCGACACCCCCTAAAATGGGGCCGGGCCGGAGCCGACATTTTCATACAGCCTTTATGACGCCGCGACAATTGGAAACCATTTGATCCCATTTGACTCGCGCATTTGCGATTTCACGGGAACCAGGACCGAGGGCCGCTGGATTTGAACTGGTCGTCTCCTCTCTAAGTTGCTGATTTAATCATCTCATGCCGACCCCTGGCCCCCACATGCCCCTCTGTATGCGCACAGGGTGACGGTGTCCAGGTGGGAACCGGTATTGCCCGATAGAATTACTTAGTCATATTGAGGCTCTTTTCCCACCAGCAGACACTTTTTCAACACCCTGTTAGATACGCATCTTCCAAGCCCCAAACCGCAAGTCGAATTGTTCACATCGTTCTGTGCAGCATCCTCCTTATATTGTATGATGAAATCAAGGGATTACAGGCCATGGCCGAAAACGAGTTCCTTGGGAGAATCGCTTTCATTCCCGAAGTCATGTTGGGCAAGCCGATGGCCAAAGTGGGCTGAACTGCAAGAGGGGAATCCGACCAGACAGGTGAGGTTGTGATATGAAAAGGCTCACGGAGCGCATTTCCGTTGATCCACATGTGTGTCACGGTCAGCCGTGCATAAAGGGGACCAGGATCATGGTGTATTTGGTCCTGGAACTTCTGGAGGCAGGGCTCGCGCCTGACATAATTATCCAGGACTATTATCCTCAGATTGACAGGCAGGATATTGAAGCTTGTTTGCACTATGCCGCATCCATCCCCCTCTGCTTGACAATGTGACCCAGGCCCTTGGGCATTTGTTGGAACAGTTTGACTTATCGACCATTCGAGGGGCCTTGATCGTATTGGAAAATGATGGTTTTAGAATTCGAAGGGCTGCATTAACTTGATATCAACTCATGGGCGCTGCGCTTCACATATTCCTCCCCGCCTATTTGTCACCGGCGATCTGGATCTACACCAGGACCGGCGGCCCGAAAGTGCGTGAAAATGCGGTCTGGCCTGATCGCGGCAAGGCAACCCATTGAACTTTTATTACAAACTTCGCCGGGACCCCGTCCTGGGAGGCCTTATACGAATCGCATTCAAACGCTCACTGTGCCGACTTCGCCGTCGGCTTCTTCTCGCTGCCCTGTGATCATTTTGAACGCAATTTTTCATGATGCTCGCCACACCGGCCAAGCGCGCAAATCGGTATTTTCTACGTAACTCCGTATCGGTCATTCAGGCCTTTGCGGGAGTCGGATTGGCCGTTTATCTTGTTCCAAAAGGGGAAAAATGGACATGGAAGCACTCTGGGCCCAGAGGTGGAGGGCACTGGGATTTGTTGCGGCCCTGGGGTTCGTTTTTTCCGCTAACTTTACCAACCATGGTCCGCTGGTGCCCATACTGGTCAAAGACCTGAATATCACCCTGGCCCAGGCGGGGTTTCTGACCACAGCAATCTTTCTCACGCATGGCGCCTTGCAGATACCTGGTGGAGCGCTGGCCGACAAACTGGGGGCTAAAAGAGTAGTCCTGTGGTCTCTGGTAATCATTACCGTGGGCAACTGCCTCATCGGTTTTTGCAGCTATTATTATCAAATCCTCGCATTGAAATTTATCATCGGCATAGGCACAGGTGCAGCCTTTATAGCCGGTGCCCGCTATGTTCCCACATTTTTTGCCGGCAAAGAGATCCAATCGGCACAGGGAGTCTACGGCGGTTCCATTCTCCTGGGATCCGGGTTCGTCATCTACGGTGTTCCCCAACTCCTGGCCGCGCTGGCCATTATCTTTACCGGCATTATGGCCGGCTTGCCCTTTGCCGGCATTTTTAACGGCGCCCGGGACAATTGCCCGGACTCTCCCGGCGTGGCCATGGGATTTGTCAACACCCGGGGCGCTGCCGGCGTCATGATATTGCCGCCGATCATCGGCCGGCTTGTGGATATTACCGGCACCTTTGTGAGCGGCTTCTATGTTCTGGCGGGCGTGGCCCTGGCGGCCTCCCTGGGCTGCCTGGCCCTTAAGCCGCCAAGGCTGAAGGAACTGGAACATTCGGTTGACGATCGAAGGCCGTCTGCTAAAACATAGGCTTCACGTCAAACTGGTAGGCGTGGATTTTAAGTCAATTTCCCGGGAGGGCCGGTTATGTCCATACTTCTCACACAACGAGCCGAACACTTTGCGGAGCGAACGGCGATCCTCGCGCCGGAAGGCAGTTTTACCTACCGGCAACTGCTTGACGCGTCGTGCAGGGTCGCGTCCTTTCTCCTGGACGGGTCAGCGGATCTGCAGGGAAGGCCGGTGGCTTTTCTGGCCCCGCCGGGGTTCCACTACGTGGCCCTGCAGTGGGGTATCTGGCGGGCCGGAGGGATTGCCGTGCCTTTGTCCGTGTTCCATCCGCTGCCGGAATTGGAGTACGTGCTTGATGACACCATGCCCGCCGCGGTATTGGCACATCCGGATTTTGTCAACCGGATCGGTCCCCTGGCCGGGGAGCGCAACTTGAGATTCGCATCGAGCGCCGAGGCGCTCGGCCCTGCGGCGGGTCCCCTGCCGCCGGTGGCGCCGTCGCGGCGGGCCATGATCGTTTACACCAGCGGCACCACGGGCAAGCCCAAAGGAGTGGTAACCACCCATGAAAACATCGCCGCCCAGATTACCAGTCTGGTTGAAGCCTGGGGCTGGACCGGGGAGGATCGGATATTGGAGGTTTTACCGCTGCATCATATCCATGGGATTGTAAATGTCATCGCCTGCGCCCTCTGGGTGGGGGCAGTGTGTGAGATATTTGCCGAATTTGACGCCCGGAAAGTCTGGGACCGCATCGCCGGGGGAGGCCTGACACTGTTCATGGCAGTTCCCACCATCTACGTAAAGCTCATAGACGCCTGGGAGAAGGCACCCGCTGCCGAACGGGAACGGATGTCCGAGGGCTGCCGCCGGATGCGCCTCATGGTGTCCGGTTCCTCGGCCTTGCCGGTCCCTGTCCTGGAGAGATGGAAGGAGATTTCCGGGCATATCCTGCTGGAGAGATACGGGATGACCGAGATCGGCATGACTCTTTCCAACCCGCTGCATGGGAAGCGATTTCCCGGATTCGTCGGGACCCCCCTGCCGGGGGTGGAAGCGAGGTTAACGGATGAAACAGGGGCGCCGGTGGAGCCCGGGACTCCGGGAGAGATCGTGGTGCGAGGCAAGACGGTTTTTCTGGAATACTGGAAGAGACCGGCGGAAACCAGGAAAGCTTTCCGGGACGGTTGGTTTTTAACCGGCGACGTTGCCGTGCAGGAGAACGGGATCTATCGCATTCTCGGGCGCAGCAGTGTGGACATCATCAAAACCGGCGGTTACAAGGTCTCGGCCCTGGAAATCGAAGAAACCCTCCTGAGCCATCCGGACATCAAGGAATGCGCGGTAGTGGGAATCCCGGACCCGGCCTGGGGTGAGCGGGTCGTCGCGGTGCTGGTGATGCGGGAAGGGGCGCGCTTGAATCCCGACGCACTAAGAGTCTGGAGCAAGGAGCGGCTCGCCCCCTACAAGGTCCCCAAGGACGCGTTGGAGCTTCAGGAACTGCCCAGGAATGCCATGGGGAAGGTTTCAAAACCCGATTTAAAGAGAATTTTGCTAAAGCTTTCCGCCGGTTAGTCTGATCATAAAAGCAACCCGATATGGATATCCGCATCAGCCTTAGAGGCCGCCGAGCCGGATTGGCGGAGTTCAGGAGGAAGTCCCATGACGGCTTTTGAGGCAAGACAACGTCGAATCCATAGCAGTACAGTTTGCCCCGCCTGAATTGCCGATTAATTAGTTAAATAGCCCCGTTCCATAGTATAGGTCCTCCTCTTGCAAGAAGGCGCCGGCCCCTTGGCGCCTTCGCTTTTGCTTCACTCAGGCATTTCGCAAAGTGTAGGGAGGCCGAGCATCGAAATTCCAACATGCCTCGCGGAGCGCGGAGTGTGAGGATTCGGTTTTTCTTCCTTGCATTTGTTCTATTTTGTCGCTATGTTATGGTTGACTTTTATGTAAGTCCCAAACACAAACACCTACAGAAGGAAGTAAAAAGAGATGGCGCAAGGCATTGTTAAGTGGTTCAACGACCAAAAGGGTTATGGATTTATTACAGGTGAAGATGGCGGCAAAGACTACTTCGTTCATCATAGCGCAATCGAAGGCACCGGCTTCAAGAGTTTACAGGAAGGCGATCACGTCGAGTTCGTTGTTGAGCAAGGAGCAAAAGGCCCCCAGGCAGTCAAGGTCAAAAAGATCTAACTTCCTTCAGCCCTGTGGAAATCCCAAAAGGCCGGAGCTTGTCTTCCGGCCTTTTTGTTTTGGCGCGGTTTTTTTCGGTTCCGGTCGATTTTTCTTTGTCTTTCCGCTACAGGAAAGCGTTCGTTCTTCCGATTATATAAACGGAGATTAAACCCCATTTAATCCACCCCTCGAACCGAGCCGGGAGCATGGCCCCCCCTGACTCCCGGCTCGGTTCATTTCCCCGGCATACTCCGAGGCTCATCACCAGGATCCCCCGGTTTACACTCCATCTTTCGCAGTATCTTCTCCGCCGGTCAATTCTGCATGGACTTACGCCGTCTGACGGCCCTGAAGCCAATTCCGATGATCAGGCCGAATAAAATAGATATTATCTATTTGATTCATGGATTTCATCAATCTATATACTCTGTCAAAATACTCAAACAAGGAGACTACTCTATGTCGACTGCTTACGATGAAATGTGGGAAAAGCTCAATCTTGACCTGGATGCCCACGCCGGGCTGCTTGAAGTGCTCGGCAAATTTTACGGAGACATTTACATGAGCCAGCAGGGGCGGCTGCGGGGTATGGAGTACCTCGATTTTGTCGTCTCCGAGGTCCACGGGCTTCGTATAAAGGAGCTTCAGGACGCGAAGGCCCAAGGGAGAAAGATAGTCGGGACCTTCTGCGTGTTTGTCCCCGAAGAAATTGTGCTCGCGGCCGGCGGCGTTCAGGTCGGCCTGTGCGCGGGTGCCGAGATCGGGAAGGGGGAAGCCGAAAAAGTGCTCCCCAGAAACACCTGCGCCCTGATCAAATCATTCGTCGGGTTCAAGCTGGCAAGGCTCTGTCCCTTCATTGAATCATGCGATCTGATCGTGGGGGAGACTACCTGCGACGGGAAGAAAAAGGCCTACGAGATTTTTTCCGAGTATTCGCCGGTCTATGTGATGGAAATTCCCCAGATGAAAAACGCCTCGGACAGGGAGTTGTGGAAGAGTGAAGTCCTGCGTTTCAAAAGCAAGGTGGAGGAGACAACCGGAAACATAATCTCGGCGGAATCGCTCAAGTCCGCCATTCATCTGGTGAATGAGCGCCGCAGCGTTCTCCAGAGGCTGAACCGGCTGCGCGCCGCTGTGCCGGTGCCGATTTCCGGAAGAGACGCCCTCTTGATAAATCAGATCTCCTTTTATGACGACCCGGTCCGTTTTACCGCTAAAATAGGAGAGTTGTGCAACGAATTGGATGACCGGGTAAAAAGCGGCGAGGGTGTCGCCCCCAAAGAGACCCCCAGGCTGATGCTGTCCGGATGTCCTATGGCAGTCCCGAATTGGAAGCTGCCTTACATAGTTGAGTCCTCAGGCGCCATCGTTGTGGCGGAAGAATCCTGCATAGGGACTCGAAACACTCGCGACCTGGTCGACGAAAGCGGTGGTACACTCGACAGCATGATTGACGCCATTGTGGACAGGTATATGAAAATCGACTGCGCCTGCTTCACGCCCAACACCGAACGGCTGGACAACATCGTCAGGATGGCTAAGGAGTTGAAGGTGCAAGGTGTGATTCATTATGCCCTCTCATTTTGTCAGCCTTATGCCATGGAGGCCTACAAGGTTGAAAGAGCTCTGCGGTCTGCCGGCATTCCAATGCTTGCCATCGAGACGGACTACAGTATGGAGGATGTGGAGCAGCTCAAGACCCGCGTCGAAGCCTTCGTTGAAATGACGAGTTGATGGACTTCTATTTTAAATGAACTCTTTCTTAAAAGATGAACCTGTTGCCGGCATAGATATTGGTTCCCGCTCTATAGAACTGGTTATACTGAACCACGATGGGCTTCTTCACCAGTCGAAGACCCCGACCACGTTCGATCCTCTCGGGCAATGCCGGAAACTGGTGGACGGGATAACCTTTTCCCGCGTTATAGCGACTGGATACGGCCGAAAGCTTTTTGCCGAATCTTTCCGGCAGGTGAATGTCTCCACCATCACTGAAATCCAGGCGTATGCGCTTGGCTCGAGATTTCTCTACCCGGAAGCCAAGACAGTTCTGGACATCGGGGGGCAGGACACCAAAGTGATATCGCTTTCCGAAACCGGGAAAGTGCTGAAATTCGAGATGAACGACAGGTGCGCCGCTGGAACGGGAAAGTTCCTCGAATTCATGGCCACTGCTCTTCAGATTCCGCTCGAATCTTTCGGGAGTTTTGCGCTCCGCTCGGATCGCCGTATTCGAATAAACAGCATGTGCACTGTTTTTGCCGAAAGCGAGGCGACTTCCCTGATGGCCAGAGGAGAACGGCCGGAAAACATTGCCATGGGGTTGCATATGGCAATTGTGCAGCGTACGGCCGCGATGCTGATGCGCGTCGGGGTATGCGCCCCGCTGGTTTTTGCAGGGGGTGTCGCTCACAATCCTTGTGTCATAAGACTGCTGGAAGAAGAATTGGGGCAGCCTGTGACCGTGCCCGACAAACCGGACATGGTTGGCGCTCTGGGCGCTGCGCTCCATGGCGTGAATATGGCGATCTCCCGGATTGACTTCTAATTTCTCCCGAAGGGGAATTGATGGAGGGT
Organism: Syntrophobacteraceae bacterium; assembly: GCA_049512295.1. GTDB lineage: Bacteria > Desulfobacterota > Syntrophobacteria > Syntrophobacterales > Syntrophobacteraceae > SbD1. The sequence goes on along the minus strand of JBEKXG010000119.1, from coordinate 6,701 downwards.
TCAACTGAGACCGGATTGTTTCAAACATTTCGAAAATGCGGGTGAGCGCTTTCTGCTCGACATATCCGAGTTGGAAGACACGGGCACAAAGGTCGCCGGCATCTATTGCCTCTTCGCGCCGGTCGAACTTGTACGCGCCGCCGGGGCGATACCGGTCAGCCTTTGTGGAAAAAAGGAAAAACCGATTGCTGACGCCGAGCGAATACTTCCTTCCAATCTGTGCCCGCTTATCAAATCCAGCTATGGTTATGCAATTACCGATACATGCCCGTATTTTTCTGCAAGCGATTTCCTTATCGGGGAGACCACCTGCGATGGCAAGAAAAAGATGTATGAATTTCTCGGGCAGGTGAAACCTCTCCACGTCATGCACTTGCCGCATTCTTCGGGTGGGCCGCACGCACTTCGTTTCTGGTATGAGGAAATACTCAGGCTCGGGAGTTTCGTCGAAGAGCTCACGAGCCGGAAAATAGACAAGGACCACCTTCGGTTTCAGATTAGAACCCACAACAGGATGCGCAGACTCATCAGGAGAATTTCCCGTTTCCAGTCCGCTGAACGCGTACCCCTTACCGGCCTGGATATGATGACCGTGATGGAAACGAAGAGCTTTTTCGTCTACCCTGAAAAGTATCTCGAGCTGCTCATGGAATTCGTATCGGAGATGGAAGATGTTGCGCAGAGCGGTTTTTCCCCCTTTGAGCCCGATGCCCCAAGGATTCTGCTTACCGGCTGTCCCATCGGAAGGGGGTCGGAGAAGGTCCTGCGCATAATTGAGGAATGCGGAGGGGCGGTGGTGTGCATTGAGAACTGCACCGGCGTGAAGGGGCTGGATTTGCTTGTGGACGAGGAGGAAAAAGATCCTTTTATGGCCCTGGCCCGCCGTTACCTGCAAATCCCCTGTTCATGCATTACGCCGAATGGTGGACGTTTGCTTCTTTTGGACCGGCTCATAGATGAATATAAAATAGACGGTATCGCTGACCTTACGTGGCAATGCTGTCATACTTACAATATTGAATCGCGGGTCATAAGCGATTTTGTAGAAAATGGCCGCGGTATGCCGTTTCTCCATGTGGAAACGGATTATTCCAGTTCCGATTTGGAGCAGTTGCGCACGAGAATAGAGGCTTTTCTTGAAATGGTAAGATGGCGCTCATCGGCTCGTACTGCGGTACAAAAGCATGGTATTCAGGCTCGGCCTTCCAATAGAAATGAGTTTTCTCTCCGATGAATCCGCCGGCTATCGCCATCTGTAATTTCATCCATGATACCGCCGCCCTCAGGGAGACCGCAGCGCGGCACGGCTTCTCCGGAGTCGATTGGACATTCAAGCTGGAGGACCTCCCCGGAAATGAAATTGAAGAATCCAGGCTCCTCTGCGACATTTCGAAGCTCAATGGTCTGGAAGTTCGGTATCATTGCGCTTTCAAAGGCGTTGACCTCGGCGATGAGGACGACCGCAAGGCGGGTGCCGCCATGGAAGTATTTCAAAAGGTCTGCCGGATCGTGTCCAGGCTGGAGGGCAGGTTTATGACCGTACACCTCGGGCTGGGAAGGAAATCACCCGAGGGCCTTTCCTGGGAACGTACGATAAGCGCGCTGGGCGAACTTGTCAGCTATGCGCAAGGCCTTGGAGTGCATCTTTGCCTTGAAAATCTAGCTTCCGGCTGGTCGAGCAGACCGCAGCTTTTTGAAAAACTGATTCGAAAAACAGGCGCAGGGATAACACTTGACATCGGCCATGCCCGCGTTTGCCAGTCCGTGCAGTGCCAGGTGTTTGAACTCGAAGATTTCGTCCTTCCCCACCATGATCGTGTTTTCAATGCACACATCTATCACGAGGAAGTCGACGACCGGCATGTCCCGCCCGGGTGCCTGGAGGATATCCGGGGCCGCCTTGACCTCCTGTCCTCACTTGCGTGCGATTGGTGGGTCCTGGAACTGCGGGAGAAAGCTCCTCTTCTGGCGACCCTGGAAGTAGTCCGCAAATATCTTGAGAACCCGGCGGTGGGGCCGCACGCCTCGCAGAGCGTCGAGATCTAGGGGGCGCCCGGGATTTATAAGTGGAGCACAATGCAATTGAACCAGTTGGTCAAGACAAATGAGAAGCCCGAGCAGGCGATGAGCGACTGGAAAACAAAGCCCTCCGACAGATTTATACTTAAGTGGATCAAGATCAATCTTTCTGCGCGCATTACGCCAAAGCTCGTTAAACTGAAACGGCTACGCCCATGGATGATCACACTGTCATCGACAACCGTCGGGATTTTTGCCGGAGTTGTTTTCGCTGCCGGCTGGGGATGGGTTGCGGCATTTCTTGCCGCCTTCGCCCAGGTTATGGATGGTGTTGACGGGCAGTTCTCGAGACTTACGGGCATGCAGAGCAAAGGGGGAGCATTCCTGGATTCGGTCCTTGACCGCTACTTTGACTCAGCTTTAACGATCGGCTTGGTCGTCTACGTCATCAGGCTGCCTGTCGGCTTTCCCCTCTGGCTGCTGCTGGTGATTGCGTTTCTCGCGCTTGCCGGGGGCAGCCTGATCAGCTACACGACCGCTCGGGCCGAGGGTCTGGGAATACCGATGGGAAAACCAACCCTTGCGAGCAAAGGGACAAGGACGAGCATCATAGTACTTTGCGGATGGGCAAGCGTGTTGTGGCCGTCCGCGCCGCTTCTTGCGCTGATCTATCTTGCCGCGCATCCGAATATCGTCGTAATAAGGCGTATTTTCTTCGCGCATGGATACTCAGACCACATATAAGTTTGTCAGGGAGCTATGACAGAAACTGGTGTCGTTCATGGTCGTTTCCAGATTTTCCATCTCGATCATCTGAAGTATGTCCTGGCGGCCAGGGAGAGATGCAGACGCCTGGTGGTCGGAATTACAAACCCCGATCCCACCCTCACAAAAACCGATGAGGCCGATCCCTACCGGAGTTCATCCGAGGCAAATCCACTCACATATTTCGAGCGCTACAGCGTGATTCGCGCGGTCCTGTATGAGGCCGGGCTTGACTACGGGGAGTTTTGCGTAGTCCCTTTTCCTATAAATTTCCCGGAGCTCTATCACTTCTACGTTCCACTTGATGCCGTTTTTTACCTGACCATCTACGATGATTGGGGAAAGCGTAAGCTCAAGATGTTTCAATCACTTGGGCTGAGCGCGGAAGTGCTTTGGGTAAAGTCCCGCGAACAAAAAGGCATAAGTGCGAAAGAGGTGAGAAGACGTGTGGCCGAAGGGGAGGCATGGGAGCACCTCGTACCGCCCGCTGCCGCGTCTGTGATGAAGGCGATGGGGATCGTGGAGCGGCTGAGGCAATCAGGAATCTAAAACCCGATAACGGCCGGGTGCTTGTCTTTCCCGAGAGTGTTTCAAAACTGATTATCAGTGTTTATATTTCTCTATGTAGTCTGAATAATTGGCTTCAGGCTGATTGAGGCCATTCGGGAGATCCCTTGGTAGACAGGCTGACCTCGTGAAGAAATGACGTCAGGATATGACTTAGACTTACTTTCCAGTGTGGAGGGTAGCTATGAAACTTAAAAGAAATTCCCTGATTACATGGGGTTTGATTGTGGCTGTTTTGTCAGCCGGTGTGTTTTTCGCAGGAACCGGAACGAGTTTCGCCAGGAAGTCTGTGGCCTATTGTGATAGTTATGCCCGAGACTACGCCGACCATTACAGCAACCCGGGCGGCAACGTTCTGGGCGGCGCGCTGGGAGGGGCGGCCCTGGGTGCGCTATTCGGCGCGATCGCCGGCGCGCCTGCCACAGGCGCAGGAATTGGAGCCGGCGTCGGTGCGCTGGGTGGTGGGGTCGCATCGGCTAATGATTGGCCTTATCTCTACAATCGGGCCTACGACCGTTGTGTGAGTGGGAACTGACAAGTCAGGTTGTCGTCTTCGAATGAGGGCGATGCTTAGCTTAATCGAAGCTTTCCGGTTTTGGCTTTGACCGTTTAAAGCGTTCGCTCAGGCGCTCCAGCAGGAGATAGAAAACGGGCACAAATGGGATAGCCATGAGGGTAGACGAAAGCATGCCGCCGAAAACGACTGTCCCAAGGGCGCGCTGGCTGGCCGACCCTGCGCCGAAAGCCACCAGGAGGGGCGTAACCCCGAGGATGAAAGCAAATGAAGTCATCACGATGGGGCGAAACCGTCTGCGGGTGGCTTCGATCGCCGCCTCCTCGATGGACATCCCGCCGTGGTGCAGGTCACGGGCGAATTCCACGATGAGGATCGCGTTCTTGCTTGCCAGGGCGATCATGAGGATGAGCCCGACCTGGGTGTAGAGATTGCTGTCGTATCCGCGGGCCAGGAGAGCAAGGAGGACCCCGACGATCGCAACCGGCACGACCAGAATAACGGCGCCGGGCGATGTCCAGCTTTCGTACAGGGCCGCGAGCACCATGTAGACCAGAAATATGGAAAGAGCATAAATGAAATATGCCTGGTAGCCCAACTGTTTTTCCTGGTAGCTCGTCGATGTCCAGTCGTAGCTTATGCTTTGAGGCAGCGCATCTGCGGCAAGCTGCTCCATTTTCGCCAGTGCCTCGCCGGAGCTGAACCCCGGGGATGCCGACCCGAAGATGGCTGCGGCCGGGTAGAGATTGTAGCGGGTGATCAACTCCGAGCCTACCTGACGCTCTACATTCAACAGTGTACCCAATGGAACCATACCTCCCGTCTGGTTGCGGACATAGAGGCTCTTGATGTCCCTGGGTTCCATCCGGTAACTGCTTTCAGCCTGGATATAGACCTGGAATACCTGGTTGAACTTGTTGAAAAGATTTACATATGTTGATCCAATGTAGTCTTGGAGGGCGCCGAAAACGTTCGCCATGGGAACGTGCAGTGCTTCGGCCTTGGTCCGGTCGATGTTGAGGTAGAGTTGCGGGCTGGTCAGGCTAAACGGCGTTATCAGATTTCGCATATCAGGTTGAGAATTTCCCGCCTGTATGAGCGCCCTGGTAGCCTGCTCGACTCCTTTCAGCCCGAGGTATCCGCCGCGGTCCTCGATCATCATCTGAAAGCCTCCGGTTTGGCCTAATCCTCGAATGGGAGGCGGGATGATAAAAAGTGCCTGGGCTTCCTCGAGTCCAGCGAGTTCCCGGTTCAAATTGGCGATGATCACGTCCTGGTTCAGGGCGCTCCCACGCACCCTCCAATCCTGAAAATTGACGAATGATGATGAAATGTTGGCGCTGTTTGCCCCATCCAAAACGGAGTATCCCCCGATTGTCACCCACGCTTCAATGCCGGGAATTCGTTGGAGGATGGCGGCCACTTTGGCGGCCAACTCACGATTGCGTGGCAGTGACGCACCCTCCGGCAGGCGGGTAAACAAAATCCCGTAGCCCTGGTCCTCGGTTGGGAGAAATCCGCTCGGCAGGCTGAGAAACTGCCAGAAGGAGACGGTGATGATGATGATGAATACGATTAACATCATGAACGGCCGTCTCACCATGTTGACAACCAGCACCATGTAGACGTCGGTCATCCATTGAAAAAGCCTGTTGAACCCGCGGTAGATGATATTAGGGCGCTTTTTGGTGTGTGGTTTCAACCAGAGAGCGCACTGGACCGGTTTGAGGGTAAGGGCGTTGATAGCGCTTATTACCGATGTCGCAGCGATGACGAGTGCAAACTGGCGAAATATTTGCCCGCTTATGCCGGGGAAAAATGCGGCCGGCAGGAAAACCGCAACCAGCGCAAGCGTGATTCCCATGATGGGTCCCGTCAACTCCTGCATTGCCTTGATCGTGGCGCCCCTGGGGGTCATTCCTCGTTCTATGTGGTATGAGGCGCCCTCAACGACAACGATTGCGTCGTCGACTACGATGCCGATGGCCAGAATGAGAGCAAAAAGCGTCATAAGATTAACGGTAAATCCGAGTGCGGCCATCGCGATGAAAGCGCCGATGATGGTGACCGGCACCGTTGTAGCCGGAACGAGCATCGCCCGCAGGCTCTGCAGGAAAAGGAGCACTACGATCAGCACCAGGACAGCAGCTATGAAAAGAGTTTCATATACCTTTGAGATGGCCTGCCGGACAAACTGGGTCGTGTCGTAGCGGGTTGCCCATTTGAGTCCGGGGGGAAAAGTTTTGGCCATTTCGCCCATTGCCTTGTAGACGCTGTCGGCGACCGTAATGGCGTTTGCGTCAGGGAGGGCGAAAATCGGGATCAGCGACGATGGGTGGCGGTTATATATGGCAAAATTAGTGAAGTTCTGCTGGCTCAGCTCCACTCGGGCTACGTCACGCAGATGCACGATCTGCGGGGCCTGGCCGGTTGCCGCCTTGACGATTATGTTTTCAAACTGGGCGGCGTCGGAAAGGCGGCCGAGCGTGTTGATCGTAAACTGGAAGGGTTGCCCCTCCGTTACGGGGGGTGCGCCAAGCTGGCCTAATGCGACTTGTGCGTTCTGTCCCTGGATGGCGCTAAGGACGTCAGCAGACGTAATCCCCAACGCGTCGAGCTTGAGTGGGTCGAGCCATACTCTCATGCTGTATGGCCCGGCGCCGAAAACTCTCACCAGGGCTACGCCCGGCAGCCGGGCCAGCGGATTCTGAAGATTTATGACTGCGTAATTTGAAAGGAAAATCTCGTCGAACCGATCATCGTCTGCATATAGGCTCACCACCAGCAGGATGTTTGGAGAGACTTTCCTTATGGTCACCCCCTGCTGCTGAGCGCC
>JBEKXG010000118.1:0-19807 GCA_049512295.1 Syntrophobacteraceae bacterium | reverse complement strand
TATTGCACCATCGCTCTTTTCCTAAGAGCCTTGGCGCTGCGGCGCTTGAGGAAAGCGGGTCTGGCCCTGTCGATAAACAGAATGCTTGCGGAGCTTGATGCCATTCGGGAAGTGGTTACCGTTTACCCCCGGAAAGGCCGGCAAAAGAAGGAAGGAAAGCATACTGTGTTGACAAAGACATCCGAGCTTCAAGAACGGTTGATCTCGATTCTTGGCCTCAAAAAAGAGGACAACGCCATTTTAGGGTAAGGCGTATGGTGGTGTAATAAGCCGAAAATACAACAGAAAAAGACTGGTCTTTTCATAACTAGGAAACTCGGGCTAGGTCATCTTTCATTATCAGGTCATTCCTGATTCCTGCCGTATTATTCATCGAAAGCTGGATAGCGCAAATTTGGACCGGATCGACCAGCCTTTCTCCACGTGAGGAAGGCATTGCAGTTAATTAATCATTGCAAGCGAGGAAACATCCAAAACAATAAAAACCATAGATGAGATAGCATTTCAGACTAGCCTTCCCGCGCTGAATGCAGCCGTTGAAGCAGCCCGTGCGGGTGAAGCCGGGGCCGGATTCGCAGTCGTTGCGGACGAGGTGAGAAATTTGGCCATGCGTGCGGCTGATGCAGCAAAGAATACCGCAAATCTGATCGAGGGCACCGTTAAGAAAATCAAAGAGGGATCGGAGATAGTTGCAAAAACGAGTGTCGAGTTTTCCCAGGTGGCTACCAGTGCCGCAAAAATGAGCAAACTGGTCGGTGAGATAGCGGCGGCTTCCAGCGAGCATGCCCAAGGAATCGAGCAGATTAACAAGGCTGTGGGCAAAATGGACAAAGTTGTACAGCTAAACGCCGCGAATGCAGAAGAGTCCGCTTCCGCGTCAGAGGAGATGAACGCCCAGGCCAAGCACCTGAAGGGGTTTGTTGAGGACCTCGTGACAATTGTTGGTGGAACGCAAAACGGGGCTGGCGGAGGGAAGAAAATCAAGCTTGGGGGCTATACGCGCGAAAACGCGCGAAACGGGCCGTAAGTCAGCATGGCACCAGATGGCGGAATGCCCACAAAGTTTACATCCAGGGCAAATAAAGGAAACGGGAGTCGGGGAACTGCCGCAAACATCGAAGGCAGGCCGGAGCATTTAATCCCGTTTGATGATGCCGAAGTGAGAGATTTCTGATCCGCTCATCATCCCCCGGGGCACCAAGGTCCCGGGGGTTACCCGCAATCTCTCAGTAATTAGTTAAAACAGAATTTGCTTCTTGATCTCCGATTTTGGTGTTAAACTTTTCACAATCTGCTTCAAAAGACCGCGAGCTCAATTGTTGCAGCCGGCTTACTTCCCTTTGAATCTCCGTCCTCAATGGCACGGTTAGAGTGTTCAATCTGTGGACGGCCCCCATTCAAAGTGTCGTGGGCAGTTTTGCGAGGTCTTCGCCGGGATCTTTGCGCAGGCGCCCTTAGGCCCCTGCCGACTCAAACGTTCATATTCACCCTCAATTTGAACACGGCAGGCTGAGCCCCGGTAATCTTTTCGATCCATCCGGCAGTCTCGGAGCACCAAAGTCGGGGGAACAAATTATGAAGTACGCCAAACTATACTGTGCCCTATTCCTTCTTACCCTCTTGAGTGCGCTTCTGCTTTATTCGGCCTATGCTGAAGTCAAGCGGGAAACCATCAATCAGCTGAACAAGCAGCAACTGATACTTGGGGAGGAAGCCGCCAAGGGCATTGAAGACTTCTTTAATCACTATGCCCGCCTACTGAGAGCTCTCTCCCAGGTAGATTCCATTGTTACTCTGGACGAGCATGGGAAAAAATTGATGGAGACTTTCTATCAGTCTCATGCCGGGGAGATCGCTACTATTGCTCGGATGGATGCTGCCGGGCGGAACATCCATGCGATCCCATCGAGCCCGAACGTAATTGGGGTTGATTTTTCCCATATGGAGTTCGTTAAACAGATAATGAAGACTCACAAGCCGGTCGTGAGTGATGTTTTCATGTCTGTGCGGGGGTTCCAGAGCATAGCCTTCAACGTACCCGTATTCAATAATGATGTATTCGAGGGATCTGTGGGCGTTATGATCCCGTTTGATCACCTGGCGAAGAGGTATCTGGAGGGAATCAAGCTCGCCGAAGATGGATATGCCTGGATGATAAGCCGCAACGGCGTGGAACTCTACTGTCCGGTTCCGGGTCATGTGGGCAAGAGCGTTTATGAGAACTGCAGGGACTTTCCCACTATCCTCTCGATGGCAGATGAAATGGTTCAAGGCAGGAGGGGATGACGACGTACTTTTACGACAGAGTTCGCGGCGAAACCGTCAGGTCTGAAAGAAAGCATGCCGTGTATCTCCCCGTTCACCTGCCGGACAACCACTGGTCCATTGTCGTTGCCACACCTGAAAGCGAAGTCCTGGGAACCATACATGGATTCAGAAACAGATTGTTTCTCATTGTGGGAATCATGCTGCTTACCAGTGCTTTTTGTTCCTACTACCTGGGCCGCGCCTTCATGATCGTGAAGGAAGAGGCAAAACGCAAACGAATGGGAATGCCCTCCAGAAGAGTGAAACAAAATACCGGAGGTTGGTCGAGCTTGCACGGGAAGGCATCTGGGCGAGCGATGCCGAGGGCAATACGACCTTTGTCAATCCGAGAATGACCGAGTTGCTGGGATACACCGCCGAGGAAATGATCGGGCGCCGGCTCGATTCTTTCATGGGCACGTCAGGTGTCGATGTATTCAAGGCCTGCATGGAGCCTGGGAACCAGGGCGCCAAAGAAGAAAATGACTTCGAATTTCTTCGCAAAGACGGACTTCGAATCCATACCCGCGTGGCGGCATGTCCCATGATGGCCGACGGGAGTTGCATCGGCGCATTGGCCGTGGTTACGGACATGACAACGCAAAAGCGAGTAGAGGAGCAACTTCGCGAGAGTGAGGAACGTTGGCACTTCGCCCTGGAAGGGGCAGGCGACGGCGTGTGGGACTGGAACAAACGGACGAACAGGGTCTTTTTCTCCCAACAATGGAAGGCGATGCTTGGATTCGAAGATCATGAGATCGGCGACACGCTCGATGAATGGGACAAGCGCGTTCACCCGGAGGACAAAGAGCGAGCGTACATCGATCTAAAGAATCACTTCGATGGACATACGCCGGTGTATGTCAATGAGCACCGTATCCTGTGCAAGGATGGCGCCTACAACTGGGTCCTGGCTCGAGGCAAGGTCATCAGCCGAACTTCTGAAGGCAAGCCGTTGCGGGTCATCGGAACCCACACCGACATCACCGAGCGCAAGCGGGCTGAAGATGATCTGAGGACTAGCGAGGAGAGGTATCGCCTGATCTTTAACCATGCTCCGCTTGGTATCATTCACTTTGACCAGCTGGGAGTAGTTCAGGATCTAAACGATAAGTTTGCTGAAATGACAGGAGCTCCAAAAGAAAAACACTTGGGGTTCAATATGCTCGAAAGAGTGCATGATCCAGCATTCCTGCAGGCAGTCGAAGATGCAATAGGGAGCGGTTCTGGGTATTACGAGGGAGATTACGTCTCTATTCTCGGACGCAAGACCACCCCGCTAAGGGCCATTTACAAGCGTATAAACGCCGAAGACGGGAAGTTCTTAGGCGCCGTGGGGATATTCGAAGACATCACGGAACGCAAACTAGCGGACAAGGAACTGAAAGACAGCGAACAGCAACTGCGAAGCATGATCCAGGGCTACCCGATTCCCGCCTTTGTGATAGGGACAGACCACCAGGTAGTCTACTGGAACAAAGCATTGGAGCAAATGAGCAAAATCAATGCAAACGAGGTGGTCGGAACAAATCGGCACTGGAGGGCTTTTTACAGTACAGCGAGGCCTTGCATGGCAGACCTGCTGGTAGATGTGGCGACCCCGGAGGCAATTTCGCATTGGTACGGTGGAATATCCAACAAGTCCAGTTTCCTTGAAGAGGCGTACGAAGCAACCGACTTCTTCCCTGAACTTGATGGAAATGGGAAATGGCTTCACTTTACGGCTGCAGCAATCAGAAATTCGCTGGGAGATCTTGTAGGTGCCATAGAGACCGTCGAAGATGTCACTGCGCGTAAGAATGCCGAGGCTGCGCTGCGGGAGAGCGAGGAAAGATTCAGAAGATTTGCTGACGAGGTCACTTCCGAAGGGATCATCGTTCACGACGAGGACTACATCCTTGATGTTAATGAAAAGTTTGCGGCCATGTACGGATATGAGCGATCTGAGCTCATTGGGACCGTTCATTTTAAGACGCTTGCACCATCAGATCGTGAATTGGTGAAGTCAAAAATCCAGCAGAAGGATGAACATCCTTATGAGGCTGTGGCGCTAAGAAAGGACGGATCAACCTTTCCCATAGAGATTCGCATCAGAACCATACCCCTTCGAGGGAAGATGGTGAGGGCTGGCGCCGTGCGTGATTTAACGGATCAGAAGCGGGCTGAGGATGCGCTGATTTCCGCGAATAGACAACTGAACGACATCATCGAGTTCCTGCCGGATGCAACAGTCGTCATCGATAGGGACAAAAAGATCATCGCCTGGAACCGTGCCCTCGAAGAAATGACCGGGGTAAGCAAGAAGGAGATGATAGGGAAAGGGGATTATGCTTGTATGGTCCCTTTTTATGGGGAGAGGCGGCCGCATCTGCTCGATCTCATCGATGCCCCCGATGAGGAACTCGAATCACGCTACCAGCATGTCACGAGAAAGGGTGGTATTCTACATGCGGAAACTTATGTTCCCTCTCTCCATGGAGGTGAAGGGGCTTATGTGTTTGCGACCGGTGCGCCGCTCTACGATGCACATGGAAACCGAGTAGGAGCCATCGAATCCATCCGCGACATCACCGAGCAAAAGCAGGCGGTGGGGGCGCTTAGAGAATCTCGTCAGCAACTCTCGGACATCATCAACTTCCTGCCCGATGCGACCTTTGTTATCGACACAGAAGGAAAGGTCATCGCCTGGAACCGTGCCATGGAGGAAATGACGGGAATCCGGGCGGCGGCTATGTTGGGGAAGGGCAATTTCGAATACGCACTGCCATTTTACGGAGAACGGAGACCTATTCTTATCGATATCGTTCTCCAATCTCAACCGGAAATCGAACAACAGTATGCGGCGGTGGAGAGAATGGACACGGTAATTTCCGGCGAAGCATATATGCCCGCACTCGGGGGTGGTGGAGTATATCATCTCGGAAAGGCAAGCGCCTTGTTTGACTCCAAGGGAAATGTTGTCGGAGCGATCGAGTCGATACGCGACATCACCGAGCGTAAGCAGGCGGAGGATGCCCTGAAACGCACAAACATCCTGCTGTTCACACAAAAGGAGGCCTCGATCGATGGAATCCTGGCGGTTGACGAAAACGACACTATCATCTCGTCAAACCAGCGGTTTGCGGACATGTGGAGCATCTCCCGCGAAGTAGTGGAAGGGGAAGCCAACGCTCCCGTGCTGCAATCGGTATCGGACAAGGTGATAGAACCTCAGGCGTTTCTCCAACGAGTAGGCTACCTGTATGCCCATCGCAATGAAACCAGTCTGGAAGAGATCGCACTCAAAGACGATAGGACCTTCGAACGCTACTCAGCACCTATGAATGGAACCGATGGAAGGTACTACGGCAGGGTCTGGTATTTTCGTGACATTACCGATCGCAAGCTCATGGAAAAAGCTCTTATGGAGGCGGAAGCAAAATACAGGGGCATATTCGAGAATTCGGTAACGGGCATATTTCAAGCGATCCCGGAAGGACGTTTCATAAGCCTCAATAAGGCGTTTGCCCGTATTCTTGGTTATGATTCGCCGGAAGAGGTATTGAATGCGGTAAGCGACATATCTCGACAACTCTATGTCCATCCCGATCGCCGCTCCGAACTGCTCCGCCTGATCGAGGAGCGGGGAACGGTTCAAGACTTCGAGGTACAGTTATTCAAGCAAGATAAGAGCGTCGTATGGATTACGCTCAACATGCGTGCTGTTGGTGACAGAAGCGGGAAGATCATCCACCTGGAAGGTACAGCCCAAGACATCACCGACAGCAAGATCCTTGCATCCCGGCTAAATCAAGCCCAAAAGATGGAGGCCATTGGGACGCTGGCCGGAGGAATTGCGCACGACTTCAATAACATTCTCGCGCCGATAATTGGTTATTCCGAGATCTCGCTGAATGCGGTTCCCGAAGGTAGCCGGTTGCACCATAACATAGAACAGATTCTTGTTTCCGGTAACCGCGCCAAGGACCTCGTCAAGCAGATCCTTGCTTTTAGCCGCAAGACGGAACCGGAACGCAGGCCGGTACAAGTCAGCCTTATTATAAAGGAAACGGTTAAGTTGCTTAGATCCTCACTGCCTTCCACTATTGAGATCCGGCAGGAGCTTGATGAGGACGCAATAGACAGCAGCGTGACGGCCGATCCCAGTCACATTCACCAGGTGGCTGATGAATTTGTGCACGAATGCCAGTCATGCCATGCGCGAGAAAGGAGGTGTGCTGTCCATCACTCTGAAAGATGTGTATGTCGACGCGGACACCAGAAGACACCTTCCGGACCTGGACCCCGGATCTTACCTTAGGCTCACGGTTGCTGACACGGGACACGGAATCGACGAATCGGTAAGACAGCGAATCTTCGATCCATACTTTACCACCAAAGGACCGTCCGAGGGAACCGGTCTGGGTCTGGCCCTGGTCCACGGGATCATTGAGAACCTGTCCGGAGGAATCTCCGTCTTCAGCAAGCCGGGCGAGGGCACCACTTTTAATGTCTATTTTCCAAGGACCAAAACGATTGCGGCACCTCAGGCCGATCGATTGGAATCTCTGCCCACCGGGAAGGGTCTTGTGCTGCTGGTCGATGATGAAAAGCCCATAGTCGATATGCACAAAGAGATGCTTGAGAGCCTAGGGTATGATGTTGCCCAAAGATATAGCAGTTACGATGCGCTCCAGGCTTTCAAAGCCCGCCCCGAAAGCTTTGATCTGGTTATCACCGATCTGACCATGCCTCATATGACAGGGATTGATTTGGCAAAAGAAATTCAGAAGATCCGGTCCAATATCCCCATAATTATCTGCACGGGATTCGGTGAGGGGCTTGACGCGGAGAGAACAGAACTCCTGGGAATCAATGGATTCCTTTTCAAGCCTGTATCCTTGCGTGACTTGGCCGTCACGGTGAGTAGAATCCTAGCTCAAGATAAGCCCATAATCTAAAAGGAGGCATCATTTGTCACGCCTGGATTTCACGTCGTGCGTTACGGTGTTAGAATAACGAAATCGCTGCAGGGTGTGCGCAAGGTAGGGATATGAAGGATGTTTTTCAAAGAGAAGCACCTTAAAAGAATGCTGTTACTCGTTCTGGTAGCCCCTGCCTGCCTGTCAGCTTGGTCGGCCTTTGCCGTTGGAGCGCTCATAAAACAGATTTTGACCAACCTGATCTTAAACGCCAGCGAGGCTATCGGCGACCGGGAAGGTATTATCACCGCGGCAATCCGGGTGATGGCCCGCAACGGAGATCCGGTCTTCGAGGTTTTTCCCGGCAGACTGGGAGCCGAATGCAAAAGACTACACCTGCATTTCGGTTGCTGATACCGGCTGCGGCCTGGACCCGGCAACCCTCGAAAGAATCTTTGACCCCTTTTGCAACCACTCACTCGCGCCGGTTAAACTCATTCATAGCATCGGACAGGCATGTGGCGAGGACGGCGCGGGCCGCTTTTTCAGCTTGGGCCGTCATTTTTTCGAACTCTTCCCGGTCTTCGGGATATGGGGGCTGGAGGACGAAGGTTTCGACCGGCTCACCGTGTTTCGGACGGCCGATCCCAATTTTCAGGCGTGGAAAATCGGGGCTGCCGACGTGGTCGATTATGGACTGGATGCCCTTGTGTCCGCCCGAGCCGCCTCTTTGGGCGATGCGAATCCGGCCGAAGGGAAGGTCCAGGTCGTCATGTATGACAAGCATCCGGCCCGGAGGGATTCCGAAGTATTTGACGATCTCGCCTACTGCATCGCCGCTCCTGTTCATGAAGGTGAGCGGCTTCGCAAAAAGGATTTTTCGACCCTCGGCCACTGCGAAACCCCAGGAGGCCCGGAACTTGCGCCCCATCATGCCGGGGGAGTAGCGCGCAATCAGCCGGTCAACGACCTGGAACCCGACATTGTGGCGCGTGTGCTCGTATTCTTTTCCCGGATTGCCAAGGCCGATGAGGGCAAGCATTTGCTCTTCGCTGCGGCAGACATCACCCATAGGGACTGAGCCGTTTTCAGATTCCTTTCGCCACCCGGCACGATAAGTTCATCGCGGGCATGGCCCCGGGAGCGCAGCGGGGTCTCGACCCTGCAGCACTCTGCGAGGTGGGCAAGCCGGCAGCCGGTACCAGCGGCCGCCTATTTCTTCGGGCCTTCCTGCGCAGGCGTGGCCTCGGCCTCCGGAGCCACCACGCTCACGACCCCTACGTTCGGGTCTTCGTCGAATTCGTAGGAAGATTCCGCTAAGAGGTCCTCGACGTGGAGCATCTCTCCAAGATCGATCTTGCTCACGTCGATCCGGATACTTTCCGGAATCTGGTTCGGCAGGCAGCGAACGGCAAGCGTTCGTTGAATCAGGTTCAGCTCTCCGCCCTTCTGAATCCCTATGGGATCTCCGACTCGGCTGATCCAGGGGCACTTCATAGAAATCGACGTGCAGAAAACGCCTCCGGTAGGGGTGCTTCTGGACTTCGCGAATGAGCACCTGCCTGGTTTGGCCGCCCTCGATACTAAGATTTAGCAGCATGCTCTCGCCTCCGGTCTCCCGGAGCAGCTTCTCCAGATGCAAAGCCGAAACTGAAAGTGAAGTCGGCTGGGTTTTCGGTCCGTAAAGCACCGCCGGGACCCTCAGATCGCTGCGCAAGTTTCGCGCCGGGCCTTTTCCGGTCCTGTCTCTTGTTACGGCTTTAAGTTCCAGACTCATCTAACTGTGCCTCCTGATTTATCCGGCGCCCGGCCCCGCGTGAAACACTCTCCCGGATAAGGAGCTTTCAGTAGGGATTCGTGCGCAGGTGCGTTCAAGATTGATTGAATATCGAGCTTATAGATTCCTCAAAATGCACCCGCTTGATAACGTCGGCCAACAGGGGCGCAATGCTCACAGTATGGATTTTCTTGCAGGCTTTGGCGCTTTCGGAAAGCGGAATGGTATCTGTCACCATCAGTTTGCGGACGGGAGAGGATTCTATCTTTTCCACAGAGGTTCCCGAGAGCACGGGGTGTACGGCGCACACATCGACCGTCTCGGCCCCGGCCGCATCAGCCGCGCTTGCCGTGCGCAAAATGGTGCGCCCGGTATCGACAAGGTCGTCAAGAATTACAACCTTTTTCCCTTTGACGTTTCCGACGATCCCGGGGTAGGTGCCGTTTTCAGCGCGATAGTCCATCAGGGCCAGATCGAGCTTGAGCCGGGATGCGAAAAACCGCGCGCGCTCGGCCCCACCGGAATCGGGAGCCACTACGATCTCGTTTCCCTGTAGCTCTTCTTTGAGCGCGTCGCCCAAAACGATCGTGCCCAAGAGATGATCCACCGGAATATCAAAGAAGCCCTGAATCTGGTCGGCGTGCAGATCGATGGTGATAACGCGGGCAGCCCCGGCGATGCTCAAAAGATCGGCAACCACTTTAGCGGAAAGCGGGACCCTCGGCTTTTCTTTCTGGTCCTGCCTGCCGTAGCCGTAGTAGGGGATTATCACGTTAATCCGCTGCGCAGACGCCCTCTTGAGGGCATCCATAATCACCAGCAGCTCCATCAGATTTTCATTAACGGGCGGGCAGGTGGACTGGAGCACGTAAATATCCTTGCCCCTGACGTTTTCGCCTATTTCCACCCTTACTTCACCGTCACTGAAACGGGTGATAAGAGCTTTGCCCGGTCGTATCCCCAGCCGCGAACAAACCTTATCGGCAAGAGCGGTGTTGGAGTTTCCGGCAAAAAGAGTGAGGCGACTCCACATAACGGTATTTTGCCCGCTTGAAGAAAGGGTCCTTTTCCGCCCTGGCGGTGTCAATCTTCGGGCTTCCTTGTGCGGCGTACCCAAGTACGCCTCCGCGCAAGCCCTCGATTTCCTAGCCAGAACGAAAAATCCCTCCTTTCCGAATCGGAAACTGTTAGTGTTTCAACCGTGGTTTCCGGATGGAAACTGATTAGTGTCCATCTCCAGGAGCAGGCCGGTAGCCTGTGGTCCCGGAAAAAATGGCTGGGGCGGGAGGATTCGAACCTCCGAATGCGGGTTCCAAAGACCCGTGCCTTTCCGCTTGGCCACGCCCCAACGCTATATCACGCTTATGCGGCAATAAATAGTTTCCGTCGGGAAACACCGGACGGAAACCAGATCACACCGGAGACGCAATAGACCAGGGCGCCCCCGTTCATATCAACCTCGATGGCCGATCACTTCGGCTGCATTAACCCAGAAGTCCGGCCAGTCCCTTTTTGCAGCGATTTCCGCAGCGGCAGCGGCTTGCCGGGTCCTGAAAATTCCAAACACCGTCGGCCCGCTTCCACTCATGGACGCCGCCAGGGCGCCCTGGCCGAGAAGCCATTGCTTAAGGTCGGCAATAACCGGGTATCGTGGTACGGTAACCGACTCAAGGTCGTTTTCAATCAGCTCCTGAATCTGCCAAGGGTAGGCGCTGAAATCATCTAGTTTAATTTGGGCGGCATCCTTTGTCAAATTTAAACTTTGATATACCCAGCCCGTGGGTACGATTACGGGTGGTTTTATCAGCAGCAGCGGATAATCCGGGACCCCGTCCGCAAATTCGAGCTTCTCACCTATCCCGGTCGCCAGGGCAGGTCTTGCGTGAAGGAAAAAAGGAACATCAGCCCCTAGCCTGAGAGCCAGTTTTTCCAGCTCGCACGGGGGGACGGCGTTTTGGAAAAATGAGTTCAGGGCGACAAGTACGCCAGCCGCATCCGAGCTCCCGCCCCCGAGACCGGCTCCAGAGGGAATGTGCTTTTCCAGATGTATGTCAATCCCGGCCTCTTTTCCGCTGCTTTTCACGTAGAGTTCAGCCGCGCGCCATGCCAGGTTTCGATCGTCTGACGGTATTTCCGGCCGGTCACAGGTGATTGAAATGGGACCGCCACCAGGGCGAACGTCCAGCCGGATATTATCGAAAACCGAAACAGGCAGCATGAGGCTGGAGATATGGTGATAGCCGTCTTCTCTTTTTCCGGTCACCTCGAGCCACATGTTAATCTTTGCGGGAACGCTGCTCTTGATAATCAAGTACGAACCGGCCTTTCCTATTTGCCCGATTTCTGGACGTAGCGCATACGCAGATCATAGAGCACGGACCTGAAAAGCCTTTCCTCATCCTGGTCGAGATTGCCCTTCGTCTTTTCCTGGAGCATGCCCAGAGTGTCGATAATCTGCTTTGCGATGGGCAGATCAAGCTGGGTGCGGTTGGTTTGAGGTTCGGGGATTTCTCCCAGGTGCACCAGGGCCGACGAGCTGAGGGAGAAAATGAACGTGGACAACGTAACTTCCGGAAGAGGGCCCCACGCCTGCTCCTCCTTGCCGGAAGCCTCCTCGGGACGGGCGCTCTCTTGTTCCCCGGCTGCGGACGCCGCTTCGGGCTGCGGGATCTCTTTGCTTTCTTCCGCTTCGGACCCCTCGGAGAACCGGCGGCGGTCCTTTATAACAAATCCCTTATCTTCTTCCTTATCTGCCATTGCGCTTTTTTCCTCCTGAATTAATCGAGTGGACTAGAGCTCGATTGCCTGGACAATGTCCACATTATCCATCGCAAGCAGTTCTTTGATGACATCCGGCGGAACGGCCGTGTCCGTCCGCAGAAAGATAATGTTCTGTCCGCGTTCGAGCACCTGGCCGACGTTCATAAGTGAAATATTTATGTCGTGCCGTCCAAGGCAGGTGCCGATCGCCCCTATGGTTCCCGGAGTGTCGATATTGTGGATGAGCAGCAGATGCCCTTCGAGGGCCGCTTCGAGGCGGAAATCATTGATCCGGACCATGCGCGGTTCTTTTTTCCCGAGTATGGTCCCCGCAACGAGGTTCTCAGCTTGCGAAGTCTTCACGTGAATACTGATCAGGTTGGTAAAGTCCTCGGCCTCGCTGCGGACCGACGTGGTCACCCTGATGTTCCTTTCCTTCACGTGGATAGGAACATTGACGAAGTTGACCATATCACCGAGGACCGGCGTAAGCATGCCCTTGAGGATGGAAAAGGTCAGCGGCTGGGTTTCCAGGGAAGCCGCGTCACCCACGTATTCTATCGACACCTTCTGTATGGCGCCCTTTGTAATCTGGGTCAGCACGCATCCGAGCTTCTCGGCCAAAGTCAGGTAGGGACGCAGCTTGGAAAGGACCGCGCCGTCAATATTGGGAGCGTTCACCGCGTTGCGGATGGTGCCGCGAGTCAGGAAATCGGTTATCTGGTCGGCAACGGCGATGGCGACATTTTCTTGCGCCTCCTCGGTTGAAGCTCCAAGGTGAGGCGTGGCTATCACCTGTTCGAGGGTGAGCAGGGGATTATCTGTGGGAGGCTCTTTGGCAAACACGTCGAGCGCGGCTCCGGCGACGATGCCTTTTTTGATTGCGTCATAGAGGTCCTGCTCGTTTACGATTCCTCCGCGTGCGCAGTTGATGATGAAAACGCCCGGTTTCATCTTGCCAAAGGTGTCCGCATTGAGCAGGTTGCGGGTTTCCGAAGTCATAGGGGTATGAATGGTAATGTAGTCGGATTTCTCTAAGAGATCATCGAACGTTACGCCCTGGATCCCGAGTGAGTCAACCACTTCGGGATTGATGTACGGATCGTAGCCTATGACCTGCATCTTGAGCCCCTGGGCGCGTTCGGCCACCACACGCCCGATCCGGCCGACTCCGATGATTCCGAGCACCTTATTGAAGACTTCCTTTCCCTTAAAGCGTTTTTTCTCCCAGGCGCCATCCCTCAAAGATCTCGAAGCCTGCGGAATGTTGCGGGTCAGAGCGAGCATCATGGCTATGGCGTGTTCGGCCGTAGTTATGACGTTGCCTTGAGGAGTGTTCATCACCACTATGCCGCGCTTGCTGGCGGCTTCAATATCGACGTTGTCGAGCCCTATTCCGGCCCGGCCTATCACTTTGAGGTTATGGGCATTTTCCAGCACTTCGGCGCTGACCTTGGTCCCGCTTCGAATAACCAGCGCGTCGAACTCCTTTATGACTTGCCGGAACTCTTCGGCAGTGAGTGTCGTATTCACTTCGACATCGAAGCCGGGAACTTTGGTCAGCTTCTCGATCCCCGATTCGGAAAGGTTGTCGCTGACAAGAATCTTCATTAATTCCTCCTGAAACACCGAATAATACGAAGTTGCGTTGTCGCTGCGATGGTGCGCAGCGTGGCGTTGGGCAAGCGCCGCAGGCGCCGGGCGTTCGGCCTCACGCGCTTGTGCTTGAGTGCCGAAATCCTGGTGGGTGCGAGGGAACGGGCTGTTGCCCAAATGCACTTTCTTACTATAAGCGCGCCACTCGATCGTTTTTGGCCCGCCAGGAGATTTCTATAACACCGTCACCCCGGCAGTGTCTTTGAGCCGGGGTCCAGTGTCTTTGGGAAATTGTTTGTCAATCCGGCATCTTAGTCAAGGCCTCTTATGAAACTTCCTGAAGTTTCATCCTCGTTCAAACCGCGTCCCGGGAACGCGGCGGCGCTGCTGGATTCCGGCTCAAATGCCCTGCCGGAATGACGAAACATGAGATCCTGTTAAGAGCAGGCTGTTTTCTCATATGCATGTTTTGGGCAACAGGCCGGGAAACGGTTCCCCGCTCTTTTCGATTACTTCAATCTTGAACGCAACTTAGTGGGGGCGGAAAAGACCCCTTTCCGGATGGACGCTATTTAGCCTTTCCGGCAGTTTGCTGCTGCCCTGCTTTTTTCAACTCCTCGTCAATCATGCTCCTGAAGTTATCCAGCGACAGGCCTCCGGCAACCAGGGTCCCGTTGATCATAAATGAAGGGGTCCTGTCCACTCCCGCCTGAACGGCGTCCCGCACGTTCTTTTCCACATGGGCCTTGTGAATTGAATCCTGAAGGCACTGGGCGAACTCCTCCTGAGACATTCCGAGCTGAACGGCCATACTGACCAGGTTGTCGGGCGCGAGGTCCGGCATGGTGAACAGCTTCTCCTGATATTCCCAGAATTTCCCCTGGTCCCGGGCGCAGTGAGAAGCCTCCGCAGCCTTGAAAGCGTCTTTGTGACGCCTCAGCGGATACTCCTTGTAGACCCAGTGTACCCTGTCGCCGTAAACGGCCCTGACCTCCTTGACCACCTCATGGGTCGAACGGCAGGCCGGGCATTCGAAGTCGGAGAATTCGACTATGGTGACCGGCGCATCGGAGGGACCCAGGGTGGGGGCGCCCTGGGTGTCAACTTTTACTGTGGGCGGATACGGCACCGGCACAAGAATCCGGACATTGTATTTGGGATCGAGGGAATGAACGTAGTCCTTGACGACCACCGATCTTTTCTGCTGGTCCAGAAACGCCCTTATCCGCTGTCTCAGCTCCGGAATGCTTCCCTTATATTCCTGGAGCCGCGCCTGATTGTCCTGTATGTACTTGTCGATCTCGGATTCTTCAACCGGAAATGAACCTGCGGGGGCTATCTGCTCCACGAGATTCTCAGGCGTTTTTCCCTGCTCCCTGGCCTCCTTTTCGAGAATAATTTCAACTATCAACTGGTCCAGCTTTTCCCTCTTCATCCGGTAGATGTCTCTGCGCGTCTCCAAAAGCCTCGGGCCAAGGAGCACATCGAGCCGCTGGTCGGTTATGGCCTCGTCGCCCACGGTGGCCGCAACGCCGGCCTCATCGCCGCCCTGAGCCGCGCTGGTTGTTGCGGATTGTGAGAGGTGGTTTTCGAAGGGAACCCAGAAAAAGAACCCCACGAAAAAAACGAGGGCCAGAGTAGCTTCCTGCCAGAAAAGCCGTTTTCTAAATGAAGCCGCAAGCAGCGCGAGCACGACAGCCGCATTGGCCATGCAAAAGACGCAGGGCGCTTTGAGTTGAATCATGACCAGGATGAGAACAGCTTCCACTCCGGCGGCGGGGCCCGCGATCCACGTTGTAAGCTCCTGCCTGAACAGGGCCAACATGGCTGCCCCTGCGTAGAAAACTGCGCCCCAGAACCAGAAAGGCAATCCCAGAAAGTGGATATCGACAGTACCCCTGCATGCGCTCGAGCAAAGGAATTTGAGAAAGGGGATATTTTCCTGAAATCCGCTCAACAGCGATATGATCAGCCCGGCCAGAGAAAGGATGAGCAAGAGGATGCTTCTTCCGGGGTGATCTGAAATTGGAGGTATTTCCAGTTTGGTTGATTTGTCCGATCTGCTTTCTGTTTTTCGCGTTTTTCGGGAAGACATAAATTCACGATCTCCATCAGGCGGAGTTTTTCTAATGAATTTGGGTATCCCATGCGGACATGAGCTACTCCTTTGACGAGAAAAACCCCTTTTTCTTTGGTTCGAGTTCTTTCAGCGCTTCATTGATATCTTCAATTTTCGAAGGCGAGTCCGTAATAAGGGATTTCGCCTTTTTAAAGTGCATGATTGCGAGTTCCTTGTTTTGTTTTTGCAGGTAATAGCGCCCGAGGTGGTAGTGCGCCAGGCCAAGCTTGTTGGCCTGCCCCAGGACCACTCCGAGCTGATAGTCCACGTCGGGGAACATAGGGGCAAGTTCTTCTATTTGCATCAAATGGTCAAGGGCCTCATCTTTCTTCCCCATATCCATCAATACCAGGGCCAGCTTGTAATGTGCGATTGCGGCGGAAGGGTCCACGATCAGGGCTGACTCAAAGGTGCTTTGCGCCTCCTGCATTTTGCCCGCCCTGTAATAAGCATCTCCCAGCGTACTCAGGACAAACGTACTGGATGGCATCAGACGGGCGGCTTGCCGAAGCTGTTCAACCGCTTCGGACCACTTGTTCTGCCGCAGATAGAGGCGTCCCAGCCCGAATACGGAAGTCTTGTCACCTTTCTTTACGCCAGCCTGGAAACGGTCAAAAGCTTTTGCCTGGTCGGTATACTCCGCTATCAGGGTGGCCTGCATAACCTGGAAATCCCCGGTCACGGGCGCCACCGCTTTCTTGGATGCGGTTTTCTGTTTTTTGACCATTTCACTCAGGTACTGGACTCGTTCCTCAAGCGCCGGATGGGTGGAGAGGTAACTTGGAACTCGGGAATTGGCCAGCCACGTGCATTGCTGTAGCTTGTGCATGATAGAGGGCATGTCCGCGGAATCGTAGCCGGCCGCGCAAAGGAATCTGAACCCGAACTGATCGGCTTCCATTTCGTGGGCGCGGCTGTACTGCAAGGCCGCTGTCTCGGAAGCAGCCATGCCTCCGGCTGCCAGTCCGGGAGCACCGAGAAAAATCCCCGCAAGCAGGCCTGCCAACATTCCAATGCTCAGAATCTTTGCCTCGTCTATCGACCGCTGAAGGTGCCGCGCCTGTATATGAGCCAATTCGTGCGAGAGAATACTTGCCAGTTCCCCTTCAGACGACATCATTTCGATCAATCCGCGGTAAATAAATATATTGCCGCCGGGGACCGCAAAGGCGTTCGGAACCGATTGATCGACCACGAAGAACTGGAATTGATAGGTGGTTATGCCAACTTCTTTGGCGACACGGTTGCCGATGTTCCTGACGTAAGTCAGCACTTCGCCGTCTTCGACGAGGGGCATCGACTTGCGGATCAACCCAACTATCTTTTGCCCCAACTCTTTTTCTTCGCTCAAGGTGATCGCGTTCACCTCGCCCGGGGGATACACGATAACGAGCGTGAAAATAAACAGAATCAGGACGCTCAGTCCCTTCTTTATTTTCCTGCCGCAGGATGCTGGAGAAGACATCGGATTCAGCCTTTATCAATCTTTTCCCGGTGAGGTTCCATTCGGTCCCTGCTCCCACTCGACTCTCGGGGCCTCGGACCACAGGCTTTCCAGGTCGTAGAAATAGCGGACAGGTTCGTAAAAGACGTGAATGATTACGTCTCCGTAATCCATGAGCACCCAATGACCCTCACGCTTTCCCTCGGTCCCGATTGGTCTTAGTCCCTGGTTTTTGAGGTCGTCTTCGAGGTTATCGGCGATCCCCTGGACCTGCCTGCCGGATTTTCCACTGCAAATGATAAAGTAATCGGCAAAGGAGGAGAAGCGGGAGACCTCCAGAACAACCAGATCGAAGGCCTTGAAACGGAACGCCTCCCTGGCGCACAGGATGGCCTTTTCTTTGCTGCTCATCTCTATTCGAAGGTCTTCGCCCTTCTGTTCATCTCCCGGCGAGGTTCCCAAATCTGGCATCATTATTCCTTGAGTTACAGTATGCGGCCCGCTCACGGGTCCTTGCGATATAACCCATTTCCCACGATATAACTCAAAACATCATCCGGGACCAGATATCGCACGGAACGCCCTTCGGCGGCAAGCTCTCTGATCCTGGTCGACGAGATATCCATGCGCGTATTGGGCAGGCTGTACACGGTAGACAGCACCGGATGCCGGATTTCCCGGTTTTCGGGGATGATTCCGTATAAATCGGACACATTTTTTGAGACAAATTCCAATATCGCCTCTTCGCCGCACTCGGGCCTGCAGAGCACGACTATGGCCGCCAGCCGGAAGATTTCTTTGAACTGGTACCAGGTATCCATCTCAAAGAAGGCGTCGCATCCGACCAGAAAAAAAAGCTCGGTCCCCGGATTTTCCTCACGGAGCAGTTTTAGCGAATGCACAGTGTATGATTTTCCGGGCATTCGCCGCTCGATGTCCGAGAGCCGGAAGCGCGAATTGTCGGCAACACCAAGCTGGAGCATGCGCCAGCGAGTCTCGAAGGGGAGAATCTTCCTGTCCGGTTTGTGGGGAGGAACGGCGGCAGGCACAAAAAGCATCTCATCGAGCCCAAGTATGTCCAGGGCTTCCTGCGCCGCTCTCAAATGGCCCAGATGAACGGGATCGAAAGTTCCCCCAAGTACGCCCAGCCGCAGTGGCATTGGCTCTGCTCCGTATCAGCCGCGCAGCTGACCATTGCCGAAAGCGATGAATTTGGTTGTAGTGAGCTCTTCCACACCCATGGGGCCAAAAGCATGGAGCCGCGAGGTGGAGATGCCGATCTCGGCCCCCAGACCAAGCTGAAAACCATCATTGAAGCGCGTCGAAGCATTCACCAGTACAAGCGAAGACTGTACCTGCTGGACAAACCGGTGCGCCCGTTCAAAGTTTGCTGTGACAATGGCCTCGGTATGATGCGAGCCGTATTTAGTGATGTGGCGGATAGCTTCGTCCATGTCCGGCACTATGCGCACGGCGAGAACAAGATCGAGATATTCGGCGTACCAGTCCTCTTCGGTCGCGGCGGCGCAGTCGGGCACAAGCGCCCTGGTCCCCTCGCAGCCGCGCAGTTCAACGCCGTCACGCCGAAAGGCTTCGGCCATCGCGGGCAGAAAACTGCCTGCAACCGCCTCGTGAACCAACAATGTTTCCATTGCGTTGCAGGTGGCCGGCCGCTGCACCTTGGCGTTGAGGCATATGTTCCGGGCCATCTCCAGGTCCGCTTCCTCATCCACGTAGACATGGCAGACGCCCTTGTAATGTTTTAAGACGGGCATCCTGGCGTTTTGGGCTACAAAGCGTATCAGGTCCTCTCCCCCTCGCGGGATCATGACATCCACATACTCCTCGAGGCCGAGCAAATCCAGGACTGCCTGCCGGTCGGTGGTTTCGACAAACTGGACCGCGTCTTCGGGGAGTCCTGCCTGTTTGAGCGATTCCCTTAGAATCCGGGCAATACGGCTGTTCGAGTGAAAAGCTTCGGATCCCCCGCGCAGGATCACGGCGTTTCCGGCCTTGATGCAGAGCGCCGCTGCATCGGCCGTGACGTTCGGGCGTGACTCGTAAACGATTCCAATCACCCCGAGAGGAATGCGCATCCTGCCGACCCGGAGTCCGTTAGGCCTGGTCCACATCCGAGTGACCTCGCCAACCGGATCGGGCAGCAGCGAAACCTCTTTAAGCCCGGCAATCATCTCCTCGAGGACTTTTTCGCTTATGATGAGCCGCTCTATTTTTGCCTTGCTCAGCCCTTTGCGCTCCGCCTCCTCGACGTCTTTGCGGTTTGCCGCGCCGATTGACTCTCTCTCGATCTCCAGGGCCGAGGCCATCTTCTCAAGGGCTTCCCGCTTCTGATTGCTGTTTGCCGTTCCCATGAGATGAGCGGCTTCCCGGGCTCTTTTGCCCATTTCCAGGATTTCGTCCCGCATAAATTCCTCCGTTCTCGACTTGCCGTCCTTTATAAGGTCTCGCTTGTGAGAACAAAATTATCCCTGTGGATCACCTCATCGGAATGCTTGTAGCCGATAAGCTTTTCGATTTCCTCACTGTGGCGGCCTTTTATGTTTTCTATTTCGATCGATTTATAATTGGTGAGTCCTATACCGATCACATTCCCGTCCTTGTCGATGCACCGCACCGGAGCGCCGACTCCAAAGACGCCCCGCACTTCCCTGACTCCTATCGGAAGAAGAGACCGGCCTCGTTTTAGCAGGGCCGTTACAGCCCCATCGTCCAGGGTCAGCTCGCCGGCGGGTTTGGGCAAATTTGCAAGCCAGACTTTCTTCCCGGAGTAAGCGCGCTCCCTGGGCAGAAACATCGTGCCGAGTTCTTCGCCGTCGAAAAGCCGCAGCAGAACATCTCTTTGCTTTCCAGGAGCGATTATCATCGCAATGCCCGAAGCAAGG
>JBEKXG010000117.1:0-9775 GCA_049512295.1 Syntrophobacteraceae bacterium | reverse complement strand
CCCGGATCCTGTCGATCAGCTCCCCTTCCCGGACCGTCTCGGGAAACCGGATCAGGCTGCTCTCGAAGCCGGCCAGTCCGCTGGTGGTGATCTTGGACTTGACGTACGATTCGCTCGGGGGATGCTCGCCGACATGGATGATGGTCATGTGCGGTTTACGCAGGCCCGATTCCACATAGCCGGCCACCTTCTTCGCGATGTCGGCGATCAGGCTCTCTGCGCACTTCTTGCCGTCCAGAATAGGCATGGCTCACCTTTTTCTCTTTTGTGGGAAACGGCAAAGGGATGCAGTTGGTTATCCCATGCCGATGACAGATCTCTTTTATTACCCCGTTATTGCAGAATTACAAGGCATTTTTGCAGCAACGTTGAAAATATGCAGATACGCTCCGGGCTTTCCCGCGATCGCCGCAATAAAACAGGCCCCTTCTGGCAATCGAAAACAGAGGGATCCCGGATTAATCACGAAAAAAAACTAAGCCCGTTTAGCTCATTTCCCGGTTATTTTACGTCGATATTGCGAATCCCCGCCGGCCTCCAGGCCGGTGAGATTACATGACTCCCCTTCTCTTTCGCCTTCTCTTCGTCCAGCAGGCTGGCGAATGTAACCGTGAAATCGCCGAAGCGGTCATTCACCTCGTCCAGGGCATTGACCAGTTGCATTCTTTTCCGCTCCTCCGGGAAGAGCGGCAACTGGTTCGACCCGTAGCAAAGGTTGCTCAACCGCACCCCCAGGAGCCGCACCGGCTGCGGGAGTACCAGGCTGTCCAGAATGGCAACCACAGCCTTGTAGATATCATCGCTCAGGTTGATGTACTCCCTGAGGGTCTCCTGCTTGCCCACCCAGGTATCGAAATCCGCATAGCGGATAGAGAGCGTTACAGTCTTCCCCCGGACATTGTAGCGTCTCGCCCGCCGGCCGACCATCTCCGAAAGCTGGAGGAGAAATTTCAGGATCTCCTTCCGCCCCTCGATGTCCCTTTCCAGGGTCATGCTGTGGCCGACCGACTTTACCTCTTCCGCCTCCTCCGCCGGAATGACGGGGGAGTCATCTACCCCCTTTCCCATCTGCTGCAGCCTCTCGCCGATGATGCCGAACCTCTTCTTCAGGAGCTCCACCGGGAACCGTCCCAGGTCGCCGCAGCTCCTGATCCCGTAGAGGTCGAGCTGGCGCGCCGTTTGAGAGCCGATCCCGCAGAGGTCCCTGGCTGGAATCGTCTCCAGTACCCGGGCAACCTCGTCCGGCCGGATGATTGTCAGGCCGTCCGGCTTCTTCATCTCGGAGGCAAGCTTGGCCAGCAGCTTGTTCGGGGCGATGCCGATTGAGCAGGTGATGCCGAAGTGGTGTCGAATATGCGCCTTAAGGAGAAAGGCGATCCGCTGCGGTGTGCCGAACAGCCCCATGGAGCCGGTAACGTCGAGAAAGGCCTCGTCGATGGAAAAGACCTCAACCAGTGGCGTGAACTGCAGCATCATCCTGAAGATCTGTGACGATGTCCATGTGTACTTCCTGTTGTCGCCGACAACCAGGATGATCTGCGGGCACTTCTGTCGCGCCTGCCAGACGTTCATGCCGGTCTTGACGCCGAAGGCCCTTGCCTCGTATGAGGCGGTGGTGATGACCGTCCGCTTGGCCGAGCCGATGACGGCGATCGGCTTCCCCCGGAGCGCCGGGTTGTTCTGCTGCTCGACGGACGCAAAGAAGGCGTTCATATCAAATGTAACGCCCATACATATTACTAATATGTTACTTCACTAATATAATTGAACTTTTTGACTTGTAACAATTGTCGTTATTTTGCTCGTTAGCCGAACGGCTAGATGCTTACGGGCGTAACAACGCGGAGCCCCGTGCAGCAGAGGACTCGTCTTCATAGGGAGTGCACAGGGAAGCGATACCACCTCACTTCGAGGTCTCCCTTCGGTACCACGTGAAGAAGCATGATGTCGGCACTGTCGAGGCTCTTTACGTAAAGCTGATCGCCGACGCGGTACACGGTTGCAATTCGACTCGTTGTCCCATGGCTAGGTATTTTGTCCACCACGGAGCCCGTTCGTTCCTGCACAGTCACCGTTAGTCCATCTCTGTCGCACGACCAGTTTGCTTTTGGGATCGTCTTAGATGAAACAACCTTTCCCTCTATGAGGTAGTCTATGACGACCGACTCGGAATCACCAAAGTAAAGTGAAAAGGCGCGTGATTTAACGTTCGGTTCGTTGAGGCGAAGACTGTCCGGTTGAAGAGCAAAAACGAACCAGGCAGCTTCTAACTTTCCGCCCCGTCTAGTTACGCCTCCATACTGATCGTAGTGTTCATACTCCCAGTGCACAACGTTGGGATCAGCGTAAATGCCCTTTATCTCCTGGCAATCCGATGACATACCTACCAGAGGTGGCCAATTGTCCGGGTACGCCTGTATTGAGGTCGTTCCACAAGACGTTAACCAGAGCGCGAGAGACAAAAGTGCAACTAGGCGCATGAGAGTCCTAACGATTGAGTCAACTGCGTATTAGCCGTAATATGAAAACAGCTATCATTCCATACGCTGCTGCCTTTTAAATGATGTTTGCTGGTTATCACAATTCTAGTCCGATCTCAATGATTATTCGCAGTGAATGTGGTTTTGAGTGCAGTTTGTTACACATAACCCCCATCTGACCTTCATAGCTATTTTACATCTACGTTGCGGATGCCGCTCGGCCGCCATGCAGGGGATATAACGTGAGAGCCCTTTTCCTCGTTGTCTAAAATACTTCCGTACGTTACCGTAAAATCACCGAATTTATTGTTTACCACATCCATTGCTACAGTGGCCAGGGCCTTCTTTCTTTCCTCGGCAAAGAGCGGCAGTTGCTCCCGCTGGTAGCAGAGATTGGTAATCCTCACCCCCAGGAGCCGTACTGGTTGCGTGAGGACGAAGGTATCCAGAATGCTGACCGCCTCCTTGAAGATCTCTTCGCTGTTGCTGGTTGGCGTCTTCCGCGTCTGTTGCCGGCCAAACGTGGTAAAGTCGGCATAGCGGACCGTCAGAT
Source organism: Syntrophobacteraceae bacterium (assembly GCA_049512295.1). Classification (GTDB taxonomy): domain Bacteria; phylum Desulfobacterota; class Syntrophobacteria; order Syntrophobacterales; family Syntrophobacteraceae; genus SbD1. Next base: position 6,742 of record JBEKXG010000117.1, on the reverse strand, counting down.
GGACGGTCTTTCCTGCCACCCCATAGCGCCTTGCCCGCCTTCCCACCATCTCGGAGAGCTGGAGCAGGTATTTCAGTATATCCTTGCGCTCCTTTATATCCCGCTCAAGAGTCATGCTGTGGCCAACCGACTTTACTTCCTCTGTTTCTTCGACCGGCACCACCGGCGAGTCGTCGATGCCGAGCCCCATGCAGTGCAGCCGTTCCCCAATGATGCCGAACTTGCGCCGGAGGATATCCACCGGGAATCTCCCCAAGTCGCCGCAGGTTCGTATTCCATACAGAGCCAGTTGTTTGTGCGTCCGGGAGCCGATGCCGCACAAGTCTTCAATCGGGACCCTCTCCAGAGTACGGGAGACATCTTCGGGCAGGATGACTGTCAGGCCGTCGGGCTTCTGCATTTCCGAGGCGAGCTTGGCCAGCAGCTTGTTCGGGGCGATACCTATTGAGCAAGTGAGGCCAAACTGGCGGCGAATCTCCTCCTTGATGAGCCCGGCTATTCGCTCGGCAGAGCCGAACATGCGCAGCGAACCAGTCACGTCGAGGAACGCCTCGTCGATGGAGAATACCTCAACGAGCGGAGTGTATTCGAGGAATATCCTGACGATTCCGGATGACGTGTGGGTGTACTTCCGGTTGTCGCCGACTACAAAGATGAGATGGGGGCACTTCTGCCTTGCCTCCCAGGTGTTCATACCCGTCTTGACACCGAAGGCCCGGGCCTCATAGGAAGCGGTGGTGACCACGGTGCGCCCGCTACCGATGACGGCAATGGGCTTGCCGCGCAGCTTGAGGTTGTACTGTTGTTCCACAGAGGCAAAAAAGGCATTTTGATCGATATGTACGATGGTGCGGTTCATGGTCATATCTTGGTTAGACCGCCCTTCACCCGGTTCAACTCTTCCAGGTACTTTCTGTTCTGAGCCTTTAGACGGCCGTTCTCAAGTTGGAGGGCAGCGTTGACGCTATCGGTTTTTTGTAGCAGCGCCTTTACCTCATCCAGTTCCTTACTGAGCCGTGCCCGCTTGGTCTTTTCCTCTTTAATGGTGCCGAGCCGTTTTGTGAGTTGGGTCTTGGCACCTTTTTCTTTCAGTACGCCAGCAGATTCCCGGATGCGGTCTGCCAGATCAGGGTATCGATTATGAATTGAGGCATTCGATATTCTGGCTTCTTTAGCCACACCGGAGATGGTCATTACACTTCCAGCCTTCTCCATCCCTTCGATGATCAGTAGGAGTTTCTGTCGCGTAGTCAGTCCCGAATCAGACATTTAGCCTCCGTTCGGACGGCTTAGGTGGCGCTGGATAGGGTACCACCTTTTCGCCGATGTCCGCAAGGATCTGTTCCGCGTAGCGCAACGATTCGAGAGCCCCTTGCCAGATCGGGTCGCCGCAATCATCCCGCATCATCAACTCGATCTGCTGGTTGCGTATGCCATGCCATACCGGTATGTGGCTCTCATCGATCACGCGGTTCTCGCAGTTCCTACATTCAGTCACGCTGTAGATGCCTTTGCCCTTGCACTCCTTCTCGGTGCACCAAGAGTGTCCCAACCCCCGCAGGAAGTACCCATGAGAAAGTTGCCGGGCGACGGATTTGGGGTTCGCAGCCACCATCACCAAACTGCTCCCTCGGACATTCTCGATGTTTTTGCCGCCGATGGCGGCCAGGTGCTGGTTCGTTTTAACGCTGATCCACCCCCATACTATGTCGTCCTGCAGTTCCTGGCGCTCGGACAGAATCTCTTCTATAAGCGTTGCGTCAAGCCAGTCTTCATCTCCCCACGCGTACCCAAGGGTCATGTCCAGCGACCAGTGCTTGAAATGTTCGCGTAAGTAGCGCACGTCACCCAAGATGCAGCGGGCCACATAACGAGCGAAGGTCCTGCGGAACTGGTGCGGTGCGAGCGGCCAGACCTCGCCGGCCTTGATTTCGGCTTTGTCCTGCACCTGCGCCAGGTCTTCCGCCTGCACCTGCAGGTTGAGGTGCCGGGCAAGGTCCTTGAGGCGAATGCGTATGGTGTTACTGTTGAGAATGCCAATTCTGCCGTGCCAGAGTGGCCCAGTGAGGAACAAGGCATGGCGCTGCTGCTTCATCTCGCGAAGAGTTTCTTCGTCCTCCTGGCGATGGGTTGGGTTCAGGTAGGGAAGATCCCTCAATTTGGCTTCCAATGTACCGATCTGGTGTTCCAGTTCGTCTCGCAGCGTTGCAGTGACCTGCGTGATCATCTCCACGACATTTTTTACCACTGGCGGGACCATCCATTCGACTGGCTTTGGATCTTCCTCAAGTTTGTAGGTATACCCCTTGAGCCAGCCATAGGTGGCGCCATCCCACCCCTCATGTTCATAGTAACACCCGGTTTCAAGTGAGGCCATCTCACTGTCGCGCATGCCACTCAGCCCGGCAATAACTATGTAACAGGAGGTATGCAGGCGGGTGAGTTCCTCTTTGACGGCCCGCCATGTGCTCAACCCCAACCGGGTCAGATGTTCATTTATGGGTTTGCCTTCGACGTGGGCGTTACGACAGGCCAGGAGTTGGTCACCGTAGCCGTCCGTGACGTAACGCAGGGCTTCCTGCATCAGTATGCTCATTAACCGGCCGGGGATCTGCTCGGTCTTGGCAGTTCTGTCGATGCCACCTTTCTTGACGCCGGCCAGCGAGCCTGCCGACTGGCCGGGCCAAGGATGTTCCTTCAGAGCATCCGGAAGGAACTCACGGAAATGCCACAACTCCTCGACGCAAACAAAATGGTTATAGAGCGTTGCTGACGTCAGTTTCTTGTCCGGACGTCCATTTGGGGAATGTTCCCAAACAGGCCGGTTCCGGGAATGATCGACATAAGCCAGACATGCCCCGGCAGTGAGTGCCGCGAACCTGCCGTAGCCGGCACTTGCCATCCAGCGCAACAGGGGGCAGAGATTCATCCAAAGCTTGACGACAGTTATCCCTGACAAGGGCTTGCCACTATGGGGGCTATTCTGCGACAGTCTGACGTAGAGCAACGCTTTTACACCCTCCAGCAATCCGGCATGTTGCGGATCGGTCAGTCTTGAGCCTTCAGCGAACTGCGGCGAGGAAAAATCTATTATCATGTCGGATGCGGCTTTGTTGCGCGTATGGATATAAGGGCTGAGATTCCAGACATGGTCCCCATAGCACGAAAGCACGAGACCGTTTCTGCTGCTGGCGATCACCAAAGCATGACGTGATTCCTCGGACAACATCCGCAAATTCAGTGCGCCGTCTGGCTTGAGCTCGTGCCGTTTCACTGGACACTCCCGAGAATCGTCCGGTCCTGCCACATTGGGTGCGGATTGACCTCGGCCTCGGCACGGTATTTTTGAACTCTATAAGGGTCGAAACACCCCTTCGGGTTCTCCTTGGTTCGCAGGTTCGGAACGATAATCTCATGGTCGATGATGTGGATAATCTTACCGTACAGTTCGTCCCAGCGGAGCCTTGAGATGAAGTTCCGTTCTTTCAGCAGCAGATAGTAGAAACTAAACAGCCGGTACAGGTCGGACTCCATTACGATTTGGTTGTGGCAGTGGAAGCACTCCACCCAACGGGTGCAGTAGGTACCGTCGCCGGGTGCCTTTTCCCCGCGCAAAGGATCGCTACAGCGCCCTACGCCGGTATTATTGTCGCCGACGGCAATGCTCTTCAATTGTTCTGCGGGAATTCCCGTCTCGCGGGAGAGTTCTGCAAGAAAGGCCACATCATCGAGCTTGCCAGACCAGTCTGCATGCATGATGTGGCCGAGGCGGCGAAAGTTGGCTTCCATTTCCGGGGTCACAGCCACATATGTCTGGCCTGCGACTGCGGGTGTATTGCCGAGCTGTTCAGAGACGGCAACGATGTCGCCACCCGTTAACTGCCACATGCGCTGGGCGAAAGTCTTGCGCAACCGGCTGATGTTAAGTTGTAGCGGCTTGCCGTACTCATCCTGCAGTTCGTGACGCTTGATAACGCTCTGGGCAGCCATAAAGTACTTATGGTTAGTCAGAACATCCATATGGTCTTTGACACCTCTGCCTGATCCAGTTTGGCGATAGAGCCAAAGCCGATTGCGCAATCCAAGTGGCATCTCGGCGACCAGGGGCTCGGTCAAGGCGACGACCTCCCTATACAGGGTTAGAGCGTCCATCGGCATTGAGACCATGTCTTCGACTAGTTTCGGTGCCGCAGCAAATGCCTGCACCGAAGTTTTGTGCCCACGGCGCTTATATGTCACGAGCAGACCCAACCGGTCAGGCTTGATGGGATGTTCTTTCACTGCGTCGCGAGTTAACTCCACTAATGGTGTAGGATTGCGGCCGGTGCGCGCTGCGATCACCAAGAGATAGACTGTCAGGGCTTGGGTAGCACTTATCTTGAGAGTACCATCCCGTAGTCCTTGAATGTCCTTGTAGAGAGAGCCCATCAAAAGAGTCATCATTTTCTTCGGATAGGGTTTGTGACCAATAACAGCGTGGCGGTGGTTTGGGAAAGGATTGCGGGGAAAGAGACCTTCAGGCAGGACGCTCTGGTTCGCTAGGTATTTCAATACCGCCTTGGTTTGATGGTACAGAGTTTTGGCAGTATTGTAACTCAACCGGCTGGTATCGGTGTCTGATTCCTTGGTGTTCCGCAACCAGCTGATGTATCCCCGGATCACTTCCTGGGTGATTTCCGTCAATTCATATACCGGCTGGCCGGAAGCTTCGCGGCAGTCGAGATACTCAAACCAGGTGGCTACCCCACATTTACAGTAGGCATTTTTTGTTACTTCACCTTTTGAAGGCATGTACCAGACAGCATCACGTATCGCCTCGACCATTCCATCTCTGACGGCATGCATGAGAGCTTTCGGGAGCCCCTGTTCATCTGGCACACCGTGACCCTGATCGTCAAGTTCTGGTCGTCCTGTATATAGCCAGCGACGAAAATCGTAGGTATTCTTGAAATAACACTGCCGCCATGGCGCTTTGCGGTAGTCGGCGATGCTGACCGGCTCGTTGCCTGGACCGCGGATGGCATAATCCTTTTTCTGGTTACGTGGCATCCGTTTCCCCCGCCATCATCCGGTCCAGTTCCTGCTGGTACATGTTGAGTTCGCAGTTGTCCAATTGATCGAGGCAGTGGACGTAGATGGAAACGCTCTGCAATGAGCTGTGCCCCAAACGTTTCTGCACCCAGGCCAGAGCATGGCCCAAGCCTTTTTTACGACCATGCCGGTCCATTCGCTCGGATTCGTAGTAGAGTTCCATCGTGGCGAAGGTATGGCGCAACTTGTGTGGATGGATCTCGAATGAGAGCGTTGGAGGGTAGAATTTACCGCGCTTCTCATAGCCCTTCCAGAGGTCACGATAGCGATTGTTCAGCCCTTTTTTGCTGTATGGGGCTCCGCTGTCGTTGAGGAAAAGGATCACCGGATTATGGCCGTCTTTCTCCTCGGAAAGTCTGGATCGAACCGGGCCTTCTCCGAACTTGGTGAATGTGTAAAGAGTGGCCATCATCTGCCAGGTTACGTACACGGAGCGTGGATTGTTGCCTTTGGTCTGCATGTCCCTTGGATCGAGGTCGATCCGGATACGGTGATTCCGGTTGAGCCCGCTCGGGTCAAAGACGTATTTCCTCGGGAACGTCCGGCACTCTTCATTGCGTATGCCTGTGCACAGCATTAGCCAAGTCGCCGTCCGGAGTGTCCGTGACATCGGCGCCGCCATCAACTCCCGGCACTGCCCAAGGGACAATACTTTTGGGATAGGTTTTTTCGTGGGTAAGCGCAGGTCACTGCTCTCGACAACCTTCTGCCCATACGTATGGGCCATAAAGCCGGGGTGGCCCAGCCTGACCGGCTTGAGCACAGTGACGTAGGGAATCCAGCCAATCAACTTGGCTATATCCCTGGCCCAACGGTAAAAAGCCTCTATGTGGGCGATATGGGCATTGATCGTTGAGTGGGCCAGCTTCTCGCCGCTGGCTTTCCGATACGTCTCATGACACCATCTCTGAAAAAGGGCAAGGTTGCTTACCTCCTTCCCAATGTCCGTGTGGAGGGGCTCGTCGTCCCACCTCAGTTCGTGGGCTTCCAACCAGGAGAAATAGTCGTAGAGCGAATCGCTGTTGTTCTTCCAGGTGTGAGGACTATGAGCACGGCCCTTCTGTATTACCAAGTACATCATGTAGCTGTTGGCAACCGGCACCGGCACGTTCTCATCGTCGACCAACAGCGGTATGCCTGGAAGGGACTGCCCATTGTATCTGAAATCTTCCGTGGTCACGAACTGGCGCATCTGCCCCCTTTTGTTAATGTAACAAGTGGGGGTTACACTTCATGTCTATGTGCATGATGATCCGCTGGTCCATGCAAAGAGTGTATCAGATGGCAACCATTACCTGTCAAGGGACTATTTGCGGGTGCCGGTTCAATGCAGGCCGGCAAATTATTACGCAGTTAGTTGACGAGGTTCGACACCCGGAGCTCGGGTGGGAAATGGAGTGTTGAGCCTTTGACTTTGGCCTTATTGCAGGGTGAAGTAGAAAGTCGCCCCCTTGTCCGGTTCCCCTGCGGCCCATATCCGCCCGCCGTGGCGCTGGATGATGCGCTGGACCGATGCGAGACCGATGCCAAACCCTGCGAACTCCGCCTGATCGTGAAGACGCTGGAAAGGAGTGAAGATCTGCCCGGCCTTTGCCATATCGAAACCTGCCCCGTTGTCGCGGACGAAGCATGCCGGCCTGCCCTCAAACTC